>JAUYGA010000235.1 GCA_030690755.1 Nanobdellota archaeon | reverse complement strand
TGATTTGGCTAATTCATCGAGAGATGACTTTTTGCCTTTTCCGATTTCATCAAGTCGGCTTTTTCCAGAAGGTTTTTTGGTCAGCTTGTCAAGTGAACTTCCTGCGGATTTTTTGGCCGAAAGCTCGTCAAGCCTGCTTGTCTTTGCCTGTTTTGTTGAAAGGCTTGATAGCTTGTCAAAAAGCGCTTTTTTCTTTGTCTGCTTTTCAGTTTGTTCCAGACTAAGTGCTGATTCTTTTTCAGTTCCTTCCTCTCCAAATTCATCTCCTTCTTGATTCTCCCCTAATTCTCCAAGAGGTTTTTCAGCAATTTCTAGTCCTGCTTCATCAGAAAAAGCTTCCTCCATCTTCTTCTTGCCCGTTTTATAGAAATCCTTGTCTTTCTGTTCTGGTCCAGCCTGCTGGTTCATAGTTGCATCTTTTTTCTCAAACGCATCAAACATCGAAACCATTTTTTCCTGTTTCACTTTCTGTTTTTCGACAAATACCTTATGCAGATCAACTGTACTATGTTGCTGTGTAGAAAACTGATTTTGGGTTCCTGCTTGCTGGCTTGTTCCGCCAAAGTTTTGGCCAGAAGTTCCTTGAGCATATTGCTGCTGCATCAGACCTGCGTTAAGATCTGCTTTTTTCTTTGAAATATATTTATACCCAAAATATCCTCCAACACCAATCACAATCAATCCTGCGATTATTGCGAGTATCAAGCCTAAATTGGATGTTGGATGTTCAGTCTCATCTGTCGGGTCTGTTCCTGCCTGCACCTCAACATAATCATCATATCCGTCTCCGTCTGTATCTTTAAGGTCTGGATTTGTTCCTTTTAGATACTCTTCATAATTTTTAAGTTTATCTCCGTCATCATCTCCTTCTTTTTCTACGCAGTCTGTGCATGAGAAATATTTCATTTCCCACCAATCAGGGATATTGTTTCCATCTGAGTCTTTTTCACAGCTCTTTGAAACATCGCAGATGAATCCTGGATTGCAGTCAGTGTCGGCTGCGCATGTTGTTTTTTTATGGTCTTTTATATTTGTCGGGTCTGTTCCATCTATGTATTCCTGCAGATTGGTAAATCCATCACCGTCAGTATCATCATCAGGTATGCCTGAAAATTCGTCCTGGTAAAATTGCGTTTCCCAATAATCCGGCAAACCGTCATTGTCAGAATCTTTTACGCATTCTTTTTTGATATTGTCGCAGAAATTAGATTCGCACTCTTCGTTTGTTTCACATGATGCGCCTGCTTGTTTTCCTGCGCATGTTTTTGGAGCATTTTCATTTTCAGAAGCAACGCAATTATCGCTCTTACAGTCTGAGTCTCTCAAGCATGTGAAACCTGTTTTGCACAAATCGCATGTCGCTCCTCCGCAGTCTGCTGCTGTTTCATCTTGGTTTATCACTCCGTCAAAGCAGCTTGGCTGCGCGCAGATATTGTCGCTGCAGAATCCTGAAAGGCAATCATTATGGGCTATGCAGCCTTCTCCAGCGGGACATTTTCTTGCAAGATCTGCTCCGCACTGTTCATCTGGTTTTTTGCATAAACCTTCAAGGCAGTTTAAGCCATTTACACAATCATTATCAATAGAACAGCTTTTTCCCTCTTTGCATAGGCTGCACATAGTGCCGCCGCAATCTACATCTGTTTCTCCAACAAGAGTATCAAGAATTCCATTATCGCATTTATCTGCTTCTGCAGGTATGGTCGATATATCAATCTGGACTTCATCGCTAGAGAGCTCATCGCTCCACAGTCCAGCATTATTTCTTACTTTTACACTTAAGTAGTATGATTCACCATCTGTCAGATTGAGCCCAGTTATTCTTATGTTTTGTGTGATTCCGGCAGCTGCGCTGCCGCTATATATCACATTGTCTTGGCTGTCAAGCAAAGTGTAATTATAACCTGCTATACCTGATTCTGGATCTTCTGCTCCAATAATCGCATTTATTGAATCTCTCTGCCATTGGACTTGTATATTTGATCCGGTCTGGTTTGTTATATTTGCGTATATGCTTCCAGCTTCTGGTTCAGTCGTATCATAGATTATGTGTATGTCTGTTGTTGTTGTTTCGCTAAAATATGAGCATAATACATAAACAGGATTGCTGCCTTGATTTAATTGTATGCTGCTGAGCGCATTTCCGATTATCTTGCTGTGGCTTGTTGTTCCTGCCCCTCCAAAAGGCAATGTTTTGGAATCTCTTATCTGCTGTGTTGGTCCATAAAAACAATCCGATGCTTTGTTTGTCATTATAGTTATCTCCAGCTCTTCTTCTTGTGTGCTCGGATTATTGCCAGGGATTGCATTTGTTATTCTCAATGCTTTGTTGAGGTCCACTGTGAAATTGACTTGTTTTAGGTTAGAAATCCTCTCAGCGAGATTCTCGCAGATAACATTGAAGGAATAGGTTGTATTATCTGTAAATTGTCCGCCATCTCCGTCTGCAGATCCCGTTATGTTTCTTTGGCCAGTAGTCTTATAAGCTTTTGAGTTGCTGGAATTATAGCCTTCAAAATATTTTTCCATTGCGTAATAATCAACAGTATTCTTTGATGCCTTGCATAACACTTGCTCATCTGCGGTTATCTTGAAATCTGTTCTGAGACCGTCTGAAGTGTAATATATTATTTCATTAGGATCTGCATATGCGCTTTGCAGTATTGGATTTGTTGTATCTACGCTTAGAACAAGTTGATATGGTTCGTCATTTACTATTCCATAAGTGTCATTGCATGCGACATAATACACCGGACTTAATCCTTCCGGAACATTGATATTTGCCGTTGTATGTATTAGTTTTGATGTATCTGTAACAAAATGAGCTGACATGTCTTGATATAATCTGCGGATTGCGACAGAATAACGGCAGTCTATTGCTTGCCTGTCTGTCTGAACTGAAAAATCAAATGTTTCTGTTTGTGAAACACCGTGTTTTGGCTGGTAATAACTAATCCTAAGCGGCGGAACCTGAACAATGAAATCTATTCTTTTCTCAAGGCCTGGCTTTCCTCCAGCGTCATATCCTATGGCCCTGAATGTGTAGCTCTCGCCATGTATCAGGTCTTGTATCGGTTGGAACTGGAACAGTTTATGTTCAGAATCCTCTGCAATCTTGTTAAGAGGTATGTTTATGCCTGTGCTGTATGTTTTAAGCGAAACTACGATGTCAAGGATCGGTTCATCAAAGGATATTGTTATTATGGGCCTGGGATTTTCTACAATATATTGCTCTGCGCTTGCCAAAGAAGAGATGTTGATGAAAAAAAAACAGAATATGATTAATGAAAAAACAGCTTTAATTGAAGCATTCATAGCAACGTTCATTGAAACTTTCATTGCAGCTTTCGTTAGTTTTATTTTTGCTAAAGTTTTCAAACACCGGTTTTTTGTCATAGTGCATTAAAATTTTAACCTCTTTTTTCGATACAATTTTTTAAAACCCTAAATTATTAAATTTGTTCAATATTCAAAAACATAAATTTATGGAAAAACTTAAAACAAAAAATTAACTACCGCGCGGCATAACAATCGACCCAATAATGACGCAATAATCACACAATAATCAACTTACAATCTATCCTGATGTCTGTATCTTGTTTACTGCGATTGTTTGCGACTCATCATACCTTGTTGATTCGACTATGCCGACAAACTTTGAATCTTCAAAATTTCCTATGGAATTTATGTCTGAAGGATGTTTGACATTGTAGACGCTTGCAAGTCTCAAAACTAATTGTCTTTCTTTAGTTCCTCTTGGTTGTTTGTTTTCTAAGACAATAAGATACTTGCTGCTAGGCCAGAATGCATAAATACTGCTGCTCGAAGTTCCAGTCATGAATAGATATTGTCCTCTGATCAGCGATTCTGTCAACGATGCTTCAACATCAAGTTTAAGTTCGCTTGCAGCATCTCGTGCATATTGTGAATCCTCATATTCATATACATAAGCCATTGTTCCGCCATCATATTCTGCCACAATAACGCTCTTCATTCCATCTTTTGTGACAGGCAGTTTCCTATATCCTGCGCTTTCTATTTTGTAAGATCCTAAATATGAGTATATTCCTACGTCATTTTCTATAAGTAAAGTTGATGGCTGCGCTAGCTGCGTGTATGAGGTTTTTGTTGTTGCTTTTCTTGCCCCTTCTATTGCAACAACTGATAATGGCCCTTGAAGATCAACTACAACATAGGCGGATTTTGTGAGCGCGAGATTTCCTGCATTTGTCACAGCTCCGATAGATAGTTTGTTAAGGCCTTCAGGCAGATTTTTGGCGGAAATATTAATCAGATATTTCTGTTTTGAGTATGCAGCTACTCCTGCTTGGCGCAATGATATTGTCTTTACATCTTCTCCGTTTAATGAATAAAATAAGTTTGAAATTGCCTGTTCTCCTGAAGTTGTTATCTCAGCGACAAGATTTATGGAATCTGTTCCTATGTAACTTTCATCTCCAGGCGCAATGAAATTGATTATAGGCGCATTTGAGTCTACAACAAATCTTGCCCATCCGATTTCGCCGACATTTCCAAGAACATCAACCGGTACAACTTTAATGAAATATTCTCCAACAGGCAATGATTGCTGCGCTAAACTGCTTCCATAGAACACTTCAAGTTTATTTGTTGTTTTTATGATTTCATAATTCTCAGCAGGAATAATCTGGCCTTGTGAATCTGTGATTTCGAGTGTTGTCGCATCAAGCGATATGTCATTGAGTTTCTTTGTCAAAAGCGCCGTTATGTTGCTTAATTGGTTGAATACTCCTGTATCAGGTATTATTTTTCTTACTCTTGGACCATTGTTTTTGAAATATACCAGACGGTTTATTTCATTTACATTTCCTGCTTCATCAACAGCTGAAATTTTTACATAATTATATCCTTCAACCAGATATGCATCTGTTGAGAATGATCCTGCATTCACAGACTTGTTCACCAGAAGCTGCCCATTTACAAATATTGATACTGTTGCAGGTTCAGTTATTGAAAGTTTTATTGGAAGAAGCGAACTTGTTGTCTCGAGAGGCAAATCTTCTTCTATAATTATTCCTGGCGGATATGAATCGACAATAAAGTTGAATGTATGATTTCCTGGTTCTAGCTGCAGGCCTGCAGCATCTTCGCAGACCACTGGAACAGTATACATCTGACCTTCAAATAGCGATTCAGGATCTGTGGAATATAATATTCCTTTTGTTGCAGTTATCTGTTCATCATATTCTCTGAATGCACCGCTTCCGCCATAAGTCGCTGCAGAAGCAAGATCTTGATTTATCACATAACAAATTGCTTCATCATAAGTTCTAAGCCTTAGAGGGATTCCATTTACAGTCACAGGTCCGTCTGGTGTTTCAAGATCATATAATTTTATCGGAGCTGCTTTCTGAGGCCACGTATCAAAAATCTTCACTGTAGGCGTTATCTCTGCCATTATCTGTATTTTCTTTACAGCGCCGATGTTTCCTGCAAGGTCTGAACAGCTGACATAGAATGTGTGCATTGTCAAATCTTTTAGTGGCTCTGCTTTTGAATATGCTTTGTAATTCAAACCCATTTTTGTTGACGGATCAAAGACCTTTTCCATATTTTCATAAGAGTTTATGATTGATTCATTTAGAGTATATTTGCAGATGACTTTCTCGCTCGAATTTGCAATCAACTGCGTTTGCGTTTCCTTGAACACCAGCCAATATTGGTCTCTGACATCTTCAAAATCTATTTTTTCTTTGAAATAATTTATCAGATCTTTTGATGCCTGTCTTTCTGTTTCAGGACTTATCAGAACTCCTTGCGATGATGCTAAAGAATATGTTGGAGCTGTTGTATCTCCTATGATTACGCCGCCATAAAGGCCTATCTCATTTGTTGCTGCATTCGTGCATTCCACAATGACATCGTTTTCCCCTTCGACAAGGTCATGCATGACAAACACATGATTGAACCCTGATGCTCCTTCTGCAGATGCCTCAAGAGGCATTGTTTCTTTTTTTATTTCTCCTGTCTGCAATTGGTAAGTGATTTGACATTCTGCAGAACTATTTGTTATTGCAAGCGCATTAACTTGCGTGAGATTGTTGGTGTATTGAGGACTGAAATTTATGTTTATTGCCAAAGGTGTTTTTTGAACAATATCGAATTTCTTAGCGACATTAATCTGGTTTCCAGCTTCGTCAACAATTGTCACATTGGCAAAATATCTTCCAGGCCTGAGATTATATATTCCTTTGGCGCCAAGTTCAGGAACAATGTCTGCTCCAAATACCATGTATGTTGCGCCTTGGGCAGTTGTCAGTTTTCTCATGATACCAGCTAATGCAGGCACAGGTCCTCCAAGTCCGATTATCGTATAATTAACAATGACTGGTTTTGCTGACCATTCACCTGTTGATACTTTGATGCCGACGCCAAATCTTTGACTATATTCCACATCTGCAGGGCTTATATCTCTGTCAACTATCGCCCCTTCATGATTTGTTATTATAACTTTTTGGACTGCTGGAGGAGTGTTATCAAAAACAAGTGTTGTCACCGCCATTGCAGAATTTCCTGCAAGGTCAAATGCTTCAACCTCTACGACAATCGGTTCTTCTAGAAGTAAAGCTATTCCTGGATGGGTGTATTGTCCTGTCCTTGCCTGCGGAACAGCTGGTTCGACAATTTCAGGTCTCTCTCCGTCAATGCTGAGTTCTAGTCTTGCAATCCCGGTCTCGTCGCTGTAATTTATTTTGAGAAGAGCAATATCTGTTCTAGAATAATTGTTTGTCGGAGCTACAATCTTTACTTTTGGCGGAGTATTGTCAATCTTTAGATTATAGCATGTTTTTACGCCTGCGTTATGAAGCTTAAATCCTGAAGCTTCAGAAGTGTCTTCCTCGCCATCAGAGCATTTCGCGCATATCTGCACAGAACCTTTGTTCACATCAATCGTATGCGTATATTTAGGATTGTAGGTTATTGATTCGCCATAATTTGTTCCTACAAAATATTCTATCTTCTTTGGGCCAAATGCGCAGTCTTTTGCAAGCGCTCCAGGAGTGTTTTCGCAGGTCTTATAAATGTCATCGCATGAGAAAATGATTTTATCTCTATTTGCGCTAGGTCCATAATAGATGTCGAAATTAAAATCATCTTCTTCGTTATTCTCTTTTGCGGTTGATACAGGCGCCTGCAGGTCTACAGGGAACATTATTCTTCCTTTTTTCACACCAAGTTCTGAATCGCATAAGATCTCAAACATGAACTGTTTGTATGTTAAACCATCCATCGCAAGCGCCATAGGTTCTGATTTGTGGTAATAATAGTTTATTGCGCTTGGGTTTCCTACAACACCAGGACCAAATGAAGTCATCCTGTTCTGAACATTTGAATAAAGCTGCTCATATACAAGATTAAGGTCTGCATCAAGAGCTATAGGCTCTGTTGTCGAATCATGCCATACGCATGTTGCATCCATGAGAGTCTCTATAGATAATGCGGCTGTTGTTGCTGCTACAGGCATGTTTGGTTGGGGATTTTCAAAAGAAGGATCGACTGTATAATATATGTACATCGCATTCTCGTCAAGATTCCCGAAAGTGTCTTCGCAAATCCATTGGTAGACATAAAGGCCGTCGCCATCCATGTTTGAATCTTTGTCATAGTATCTTATCCATTCCTTCTGGAATTCATTCTTAAGTATATCATTGACTCTTAATTTCCTGTTTTGTTCTGTAACATCTGATAGGCTCGGGATCTCTATCTCGTCAGCTTCTTCGCTTATCTTCCGAAGGCCTGCTTCGCAGCTGACATCTTCGTCTGAACTGAGTTTAATCTCAAGGTTGACATAGCCATCCACTATTTTTTTGGCGACAGAAACATCGACATTTATTGCCGAATCAACCATGAAACTCTCTGTTTTTACTGGTTCAAGATTTTTTGCCTTGTCTTCAGCATAATAGGTCAATATGTATTTTCCATCAGGATTTGCCTGGTCTTTTATGCAGTCGCTTATCTGCGTATAGAATTTCATGTTTCCATCTTCTGTCAGGGTTCCGCTAAGCTGGTATGAAGGATATATTGGATTGACATTGCCAGAACCATCTATGAGGTTTTCCTCTTTTTCGCATGAGACATATAACTTATCCCTGTCTTGATTTCCTTTTTTGTCAAACACAGTCATCTCTATTCCCTCAATTGTCATGGGTTCATCCTCTTCAAGAAGGATTGTTTCTGTCATGTATTTGTTATATCCTCTGAGAGGTATTGCTGATGTAAAAGGATGCTCGACATCTGTCAGGATATTTGAAATGCCATAACCTCCTGAATAATCCGCATAATCATCAGCGCCATTACCGTCGGCATCTTTTATGCAATGATCATTTGTCCATCTGCATAATCCTAGATTTAGAAGATCATTGCTTTTTGGATTTGCAATATTTGTGCCATTGACGCGCGCAGCATCAACGCCATATTGTCCTTGCCAGACAACATCAATCTCAGCAGAGACTGTTCCGCAGTCATTATTGTCTCCTTGATAATCATTGCAAGTCATGCCTTTTCCGCCAAGGCATGTTTCTTTAACCCCATCTGAATTCAAGTCCGAGAAATAACAGTTTCCGAATGCGCTGCATTTGTCTTGAGAATCGCATTTACCGAATATCTGGTTTACATCCAATGTTCCGAACAAGAAACCATCTTCTTCCATATCATTGCAAAGGCCGCAGGATTGTCTTTCTTCGACAATAGGAGAACAGACCCCTACCCCTAGATCTTCGTTAGTATATTTCCATTTGCAATCATTTTTTTCACCGCCGCATTTATTTTCAGAACACGCTCTTTCTGATTTGTAGACATAACATGAATCTATATTGTTCCCATGCGCATCTGCTATCGGAGCAGGGCATGCATAAAACATGTCAACAGCAGTTGCGGAAGAATCTATGTAACAGAAGGGTATGTCTTTGCATTTTTTGTTCAGCACAAGTTGCTTGTAGATATCAGTCACAAAAGGATCAAAGTATTTTGCGACTTTAGGCTGATCATCTAGAGGGATTCCCGAAAATAGTCCGAAAGGATTAGGATTGTAATTGCATTCATTGCAGGCATTTGTGTCAAAGCAACCTGCAAGTATCCCTGAAGAGCTTACTACGCAAGTCTTGTCATCGCATTCGGTCCCTGTTCCTGCAAGCGAGTAACCCTGCGCTTTTATTGTGTCGCAGTCATAGACTATGTTGTTCTTGCAGAACTGTTTTGAAGTTGCGCATTCTCTTGGAGGCGTCCTTATGCACGGAGAATCCTCATCATCCCCTATCAATGAGTTGGCGGTTATCGCTCTCTCATTCTTCGGAACAGTATATATAGCGTCAACCTTATAGCAGTATTCTTTTCCTAGCTCGACATCGGCATCATAAAATTCTGTGATATTCGCTTGGCTGCCGCCTATTCTTGCAAAGTCCCTGCAGCTCTCATCATTCCCTTCCTTCATCACGCATCTTGATATTACATATTGGGAAGGCTTGCATTTCGAATCCCATGCGACCTTTACAGAACTTTTACCGGAATCATAAGATAAGCTGCCCCTATCCATGCCCAGCGGAGGTTTTGGAGATGCGCAAAGATCTGGTTTAAGAAATATGTCAATATTTTTTTCTGATGTTCCGACTGTGAAACTGCTTCGGTCTGCCCTGAAATCTTTTGCATAAGCCTCATAAATATATTCATTGTTCTGTGGAAGCCTAACAGAATATTCACCTTTATCATTTGAGATTATCTCATAGACAAATGGCTGAAGAATTGTTACCTTGACATATGGCAGCGGTTTTTGATTATCTGCTCTTCTTGTTATGCCTCTTATCACTACTTTTGGTTTTTCCTGAAGATAAAAATTCTGCCTTGCAGAACTTCCAAGAGCATTCACAGGAAGCGCGCTCTCAATATAGTCATACCTTGAGGCCTTTACATTGTAATTTCCTCTTGTGACAGTAAACCTGTAAGTTCCGTACTTGTCTGTTTTTATTGATTTTGTAAGAGAAGGTATTGTGACATCAGCATCCTGTATTGGTCTTCCTGAATATTTTGTAACAACAACACCAAATATTATCGAAGATAGCGGGCTTAATGGAGCGCATTCGCTTTCAGCCATTTTCCATGAAGCGTCTGGGCAGCAAAATCCAGCTGTCCTTTCTTCGCCGTCGCATATGCATGCTATTGTCACTGATTTGTTCAAATCGCATAATGCTTGTTCTATTGCCGGAAATTCTTCGCATCCCTCTTCGCTATATGTTCCTACGCAGCAATAGCCTGTCGCATAAGGAGTCAATTCATTTGTATCAGGATTTAAACATGAACAATCTTTTGTTATTTCTCCTTCAGGACATAATCTGCACGAGACATGAGCAGCTTCGCAGCCTATCTTGTCTGAGAAAACCTTTTGTCCATCTGAAGCTGCGCAGCACCATTTTCCTGCAGCTGCTGCAGTGCCGCCGCAACTGCATGCGGCATTAAGAGCATCTCCGCATATACTGAGCGAACCTGCGCAAAAATTTTCAGTAACTATTGGCTGTTCCTCTGTTTTTTTTGATAAGAAAATATTTACTCCAATAGCATTTGCATCCCGTACATCGTATGCTGTTTCGTTAGGATTATAACTCTCTTTAGATGCGCCGACATATCCTGTTCCAGGGTCAGAAGTCAAGGCATTGATGAAAGAATATTTTCCATCAGCACCTGTTTGAGTTATCTTATCAGCGACTGTTACTTGAGCTCCGATAACTGGATTATTATTTTCATCAAAAACAGAACCTTCTAGTGATCTTGTTCCAGTAGTCCCGCAAGCAA
>JAUYGA010000234.1 GCA_030690755.1 Nanobdellota archaeon | reverse complement strand
AAAACGTGGAATGCGCATTGGATTTCTCTTAAAAAAAGAAGAAGTTTCATAGGAAATTTCTTGGAACTTTTCAGAAAACAGATAATATCTCGCGCAGTATCTTTTTATTTTGACAAATATTTTGGAAAAGAAGGAACATTCATAGAAGCAGGTTCAGGTTCTTCACAAACATCGTTAAGGATAAAAAAATTGAAGAGAAAAATAATAGCTGTTGATATTTCAGAAGAAGCATTGAAAGAGGCAAAAAAAGTAAAAATCGTAGATGAAACAAAACTTGCAGATATAAGAAAAATGCCTTTTAAGAAAAATAGTATAGATGGTGTATGGAACCTTGGAGTCATGGAACATTTTGAAGAGAAAGAAGATGTAAAAATAATAGACCAGTTCTATGAATTGCTAAAAAAAGACGGAAAAGTCATCTTGTTCTGGCCGCCGGATTATGCGCTGTATAGATCAATAACTGTACCTTTTGAATTTGTCATGAAAACCTTATTCGGAAGAAAAGATTTTGTTGTATTCCCTAATGAAATAAACAGAATCCACTCAAAAACACATCTTATGTCTATCCTGAAAAAAACAAAATTCAAGAAGTATAAAATACATTTTAACGCAAGAGATGCATATACGCATTATGTCGTTGTGCTCTTTAAATAAATAATATGAAAAGGTGATTATTATAAAAATTTCAGTTGTAATAGCAGCATATAATGAAAAAGAGAACATAACAGAACTTACCGAAAGACTAAATGAATCTCTAAAAAAAATAAAATGTAGTTATGAAATAATATATTTTATTGATGGAGAAGATGGAACTTATGAAATATTGGCAAAACTAAGCAAACATAATAAAAAAATAAGAGTTTTTTTTGGAAACAAAAAACCTATAGGTCTTGGGTGCGCTTTTAGATCTGCATTTTCTAAAATCAGTAAAGACACCAATTATGTAATAACAATGGATGCAGATTTAAATCATCAACCTGAAGAAATAAAAAAGCTTTTAGATAACCAAAAAGAGAGTGACGCAGACATAGTGGTTGGTTCGAGACATATAAAAGGCAGTGTAAGGAGAGACATCCCCCTTTTTAAGAAAATTATAAGCAACCTAACAAACAAATTTTTTACTTATTTTTTTGGCGTCAAAGTAAAAGATAAAACGTCAGGTTTTAGATTGTATAAGCTAGAAAAATTGATGAAAATAAAATACAAATCTGAAGGTTTTGAGTTTCTGCCAGAGATGCTTATGATTGCTCAAAGAAACAAAATGAAAATAATTGAAGTTCCAATAACTTTCAAATTCAGAAAAAAAGGCATAAGTAAATTAAATTGGGGAAAAACTTTTAAAGGATATGTAAAACTAATATTTAATAAAATGTTTAAGCTAAACTGAGTTCAAGTTTAACATGTATAAAAAAATAAGAAAAGGTATTATAGAAAATAAATTTTTAATTCTAATACTCTTAATTACATTCATTATAACCTCCTACCCCTCTTTTAAATACAAATTACCAGTTGTTCAAACTGATGGCGCATCATACTATGGCTATGCTAAAGTTTATGCAGAAACAAACAATTTTGATGCCCTAAATCCTGCATGGAATATGTGGGGCTCTCTAGAACAAAAAGTATCTGATTACCCCCCTCTTTTTACAATTTTATTAGGCAATCTTTTAAAAATTACTAATAAAGACATATTCTTAATAAATGGGTTTTTATTATCATTTTTTTTTTTATTAGCGATAGTATACGTCTACTTAATAACTCTCGAACTCACAAAAAACTTTGAAAACAACAAGAAGATTGCTCTTCTCTCTGCCATATTTATCGCTTTGAATGTAAGAGCATACTTTCACATATTTTCTGGCCAATTTACCTTATTCATAAGCGCTTGCCTAGCCTTTCCTGCAATATACTATACCATAAAATATTGTAATGAAAAAATGAACATTCAACTTGTAGCAAGCTTTATTTTTGTACTGTTAGCAGGATTAACATATATGCAACAAGTCCTATATATTCTTATTTTACAATTTGCTTATGTTTTGGGCCATATTGCAAAAAGAAAAGTAAAAATTGAATTTCCTAAAATCGATATAAAATTTAAATTTGACAAGTCTGACACCAAAAAAATAGCAATAATAATTTTTCCAACAGTTATCATATTCACAATAATCTTTTTAACATATGGCATCAATTCTAATCGATCTGGATTTCTAAGCACAATTATCTCATCTTTATTTGATAATAATGTTGCTGGATTTCAGGCAATATGGGCTAAATTTTTCATAACAGATGGACCCATTCTTTTCACAATGGCGTTAATTGGGCTAATTTATTTAATATATACGCAAGAGTGGAACATTCTTGGAATAATTCTCGGGGGGAGTCTTATTGTAATTTCAGGGAGTTTGTTTTTTGTAGGAGAACCAATGATTAAAATGCTTGTTTACAAGTTTTATTTTACTTTTTCAGTTCTTATGGCAATTTCTGCTTCGATAATTTTTGTTAAATTACTTTCTGTAAAAAACCTCAAAAATTTATTTAAGTTTATTCTAATCCTATGCTTAATTATAGAAATCACCAAAGTTGGCTTTTTTTATTCTCAAATCGGCGAGGCAATCACTCTTGAAGAATATCAAGCAAGTTTATCAATCAAAGATCAAAATGAAAATATGTTGTTCATTTTTAGCGATGAAGCTGATCAGGGTTTCAAATGTTTCAAGTGGATTTTAGTTTTTTCTAGATCTGAAAAATATGATGCCTTAAAAACACTACCAGAAAACTTATCTAAATATAAAACTCTTTTCATAATTGATAAAAACAAAATCAATTTGACAAGAATAGAAGAGCTTTCTATTTTTAGAAAAACTTTTGAAGGAAATAACGTAATAATATATCAAATCAAATAGCTGTTTAAAATTGATTAAAAAAATATATATGCACTTGGAACTCCATACTGTAGCAGGCTGAAAATGAAAAAATTTAATAAAAAAATAGTTAAAAAAATACTGTTCATCAAATCCGGCGCAATAGGAGATGTTATTATGACTACTCCCCTCATAAGAACTGTCAGAAATGAATTTCCAGAGGCAGAGATTCAATATTGCACTGGAAACTGGTCAAAAGGAGTTCTTGAGAATAATAAAAATATAGATAAAATCATTCCGTTTGAAGAAAAGATTATTTTTAAGAAGAATATTTTTAAATTACTAAAACTAGCAAAAAGTTTATCGAAGGAAAAATTTGATTTATGTTTTGTTCTTGATTGGTCATATCTTGCTGGACTTTTCGCAGCAATGTGCGCACCTAGTGCCATTCGTATAGGTTTTAATAGAAATAGTGAAGGTTTTGCTCATTCAATACGCGTCCCGTATGGAGACAAAAAACACGATTCTCAATATT
>JAUYGA010000226.1 GCA_030690755.1 Nanobdellota archaeon | reverse complement strand
AGATTTTGGATGCAAGAAAAAGTTTGAGTACTCCTATGATGGAGATATATCTCAAATCCCCTTACAACAAAGGTAAAGATGTCAAGAAACTTGCATTATCCCTTAAGGAGACTAAGCTTGGGGAAGTTGCCAAGGAAATAGTGATTAATATTTTAGATTCTGCAATTGAGATAAAGTTGAATAAGCAGAAACTGGCTGATATTGAACTATCAGAAGCGGTTATTGCAAAAGCGATTGATGGAGTAGGTAAAAATTTGTCTGTGAAAAAAACAGATGAAGGTTTGATTGTTAAGGTCAAGATTAAGGAAGAATCACTAAATGAGATTTACAGGGCTAAAGAAAAATTGAAAGACACCTATTTGTGCGGTGTCAAGGGTATAAAACAGGTTCTGCCTTTAAAGAGAGGAGAGGAGTTTGTCATTGTTACCGCTGGCTCAAATCTTTATGATGTATTGCAGCTTGAATTTGTTGACACCACAAGGACTGTAACCAATAATATCTTTGAGATTTCAGAAGTTCTTGGCATAGAGGCAGCCAGGCAGGCAATAATCAATGAAGTTTTCAAAGTCATAGAAAGTCAAGGTCTTAATGTTGATTTAAGACACATAATGTTAGTATCTGACACGATGTGCGCAACAGGGAACATTCATGGAATAACAAGATATGGTGTCGTAGGTGAAAAAGCATCTGTTCTCGCAAGAGCCTCTTTTGAGACGCCTATTAAGCATATTATAGAAGCAGCAATGGTCGGAGAGGAAGACAAATTGGATTCAGTTGTTGAGAATGTAATGCTTAATCAGCCAGTTCCAGTCGGAACAGGTTTGCCTGGTCTTGTTACCAAGTTTAGTAAATAAGTTTTTAAGTTTTGATAAAAACCAAGTTTAATAAATAAAGGCAAAAAACATCAATAAAACATAATAAAAAATCCAGACATTGATAATCAATCAAAAATAAAAATAGATAATACAAGATATACAAAATATAAGATACACAGAAGGTAGTCAATATGGATTCAGTAGCGCAAATAAAAAAAGCAATGGAAGAAAAAAAGCTTGTAATTGGTACAAAGGAGACTATTAAAATGGTAAAGTATGGGAAAGTCTCACAGGTTTTCCTTAGCGAGAACTGCCCTGAAGAGGCTAAAGAAGACATACATCATTTATGCGGTGTTGGAAAGGTTCTAGTCACAGATTTGTCTTTGCCTAATACAGAACTTGGCATAACATGCAAAAAACCATTTTCAATATCAGTGGTTTCCATAAGAAAAGAAGCTGAGAAGCAGTAATATTAGTTTAGTGGTGTTAGTTTTAAAGGCGCTTACACTCGCGCTTGATATGCGGATATGTGATAGGTGTTCACATTTTTATTTCCTTTGATTTAACATGGAACGGAAAAAATACGATTTGAACCTGATAAGGATAATGTCCATATTTGGGGCAACAACTAATGCGCAGCTTAAAGATGCGATAGATTCAGATGAGCTGCTTTTGTTTATTGTTGAGGAAAACCAGATAGGAAAAGCTGTTGGAAAACAAGGCATAAATGTCCGAAAGCTCGAGCATGCTTTTAACAGAAAGATTAAAATAGTCGAGTTTAACGCTGACCTTAAGCGGTTCATCGAGAATTTTGTTTATCCTCTTTCGGTCAGAGAGATAAGAGAGGAAAATAAAATAGTCACAATTATTGGCCAGGACAGGAAGACTAACGGTCTTTTGATTGGCAGAGATGCAAAAAATTTAAATTTTTTGAAAGATGTCGTGCGAAGATATTTTGACGTTGAGAATATAAGAGTCAGCACATGAATCGTGCGTATCAATTAAAACAAAAACGCAAATCATCAAAAACAAAAAAATAAAAAACTAAAAATCAATGTGAGGAAATAACTATGTCGAATAAGTCATCAGGAATTAATGCAGGAAAATCTTTGCTCAGAAGAAGAAAGGCAGCAAGATGGGCAGATTCAAATTATGTTAAGAAAGTTCTTAAGCTTAAGGCAAAAGTAGACCCATTGGCAGGCGCATCGCAGGCAAAAGGTATTGTTTTAGAAAAAGTCCAGCTTGAAGCTAAGCAGCCTAACTCTGCTATGAGAAAATGCGCAAGAATCCAGCTTACTAAGAATGGAAAACAAGTAACAGCATTTCTTCCAGGAGATGGCGCAACAAAGCTTGTTGATGAACACGATGAAGTAATCATTGAGTGCATCGGCGGTAAGATGGGCAGAGCTAAAGGAGATATTCCTGGCGTAAGATGGCGTGTAATCAAAGTTAATGATCAGTCCCTTGATGCATTACTTCGGGGAAAAGTAGAGAAAGCAAGAAAATAAATTAATAATAAACGTGATAAAATGGTTGAAATAAAAGTATTCAATTTGTGGTCGGTAGAAGGGATAAAAGTAGCAGATCTTGGTTTGGAGAGATACATTTGCTTAGATCCAAGAATTGTTCCAAAAACAGGAGCAAGGTATGCAGGCAATAAGTTCCATAAATCAAAGACATTCATTGTTGAGCGCCTGATAAACAAGATGATGGTCACAGGCCACAGGGCAAAAAAGCACAAGATTACTTCTTATAAACAGACTGGAAAAGGTCATACCACTTATGACATTGTGGAGAATACTTTCAAAATAATCGAAAAAAGGACAAAAAAGAATCCTATTGAGGTTTTTGTCAAGGCTTTGGAAAATGCCGCTCCTAGAGAAGAAATCATCTCAATAGAGTATGGCGGAGCTAGATATCCTAAGTCTGTTGAATGCGCTCCTCAAAGAAGGGTTGATTTCGCTTTAAGGCAGATGACTCAGGGCGCTTATTCAAAATCTTTTAATTCAAAGAAAAGCATAGAAGACGCATTAGCAGATGAGATAATAAATGCTTATGGTTTGAGTTCAAACTCTGCTGCTGTAGCAAAGAAACAGGAATTAGAGAGACAGGCTGATTCCAGCAGATAAATATTTGATATTTTTTTCCTTATGTTTTTTTATTTCTTTTTAAATAAGTTTTACTTTAAATACGCGCGCTTGTTAGCTCTAATTTGTAGTTTTCGTTTTCTTCATCAAGCAGTATTTTTTGCCTTATTTGCTGCACTCCTCTGTCTCTCAAGCGGCTTACCCAGCTCACTCCGCATCCTCTTTCTTTTGCGATTTCTGTAAGTGGAATATATTGTTCTATCGCTTTTTCAATAATATCTCTTTCTGCTTCGTTTAATCTTAACATGACTTTCTTAATTGCTCTATATTCGACAAGATCAACAACTTTTAGGTCAATGTCTGCAATATCTGTCTTGTCTGCCTGATTATACAATTGTTCAAGATTTTCATCTTCAAGAGGAACATGTCTATGTTTTTTTTCTTTTGAATCTTTTTCTAAGCAGTTAAGTATGCTGCCTTTTACTCTGAACTTAGCATATTTTCCGAAGCTTGTTGTTCTTTCAGGGTCGTATTTATTTGCGCATTCTATTAGTCCGATAATCCCTTCATGCATTAAATCCTCTATGTTCTCATTGCCTAGCGCTTTTAGGTCTCGTATGACTTTTGTAACTAAGGGTATGTATGCCAGAATGAGTTTATCTTTGGCTTCTTGGTTATTATCTTCTTTAATTCTCATGCCAAGTTCATATTCTTCGTTAGGAGTTAGATTTCCAGTTATTCCTTCAATCTGTCTTATACTTTCAAAATATGCAATTGCATTGTCTAGAGGTGTTTTTATTAGTGTGTTTTCAAGGGCCATGCATGTTTCTTGTGGACAGAATTTTATAAACCTTTCGGTTTTGTTGCATCTCTTAAGTAGTAAAAATTTAGAAAGATTTATAAACTGGGTCTCAATATTGTATTAACATCAAAAGGGATAGACTTCTTAGAGGTTATAAAACTCAGAATTAAATCCAATCATAACATTGAACAGTTGAGGCAAAAATGAAATCATTAGATCATGACGAAGCGTATGCTTTTTTCAGTAAGCTATCTTTTTGTTACAACAGAAGCCCTGTGTTTAGGGAGATTTTTGACATGAATTACAGTGTTGAGCTGCTGGCTAATCATGGCAACCAATATCTGGCAAACAGGGTTTTTGATGGAGAAAGCGAAGGCGCTAAATTAAGTGTTCTTTTGAAAGATAACCGGCTTTTGGTTCCTTTGTATAAAGATTTGTCATCCATCCCGCGAAGATTAGGTATTCTCAATGGCACTGAAAGACAAATTAAAGAAGATTCCTTTGAATCCGATATGACTGGTCTTGATTGTTATTTTGGTTTTAAGGGTAAAATCAAGATAATGCTGCGCAAGAATGGTTCTTCGGATGGTCTGATAAACTTGGTTCACACAAAAAAATTCGGCACAGCTATTTCAGATTCGTTGTATGAACTTTCTGAAAGTGGATGGCCTTCTCTTTTAAAATCGCATAATTCAAAAAGATTAGATATCCATGATCTTGATGCGAAGGTTGCTGCTTCAGAAAGATTGTCTGTTCTAGGGAGAAATGCAGATGGTTCTTTTGATGTCGATGGATTTTTGGATGGGATTTCTGAAAGACACATTAAATAAGATTTTGCCGTAAGATTTGATTAAAGTTCATGTGAATTATTGTTTATCAACAAGTTCAGCTTTTTTTACAATGAACCTGCCAGTATTCTGGTTTTCCATAATTATTTCAGATTCAAGAATCTTCAATTTCTTTTTAAACATAGGCGCATCAAGAACTAAAGATTCGGCTTCTCCGCCTTCAAAAGCGATGTTTATTCCGGTTTTCTTGTTCAGTTCAACAAGTTTGTCGACATCTTTTTCAGTTATTTTCCTGCCGAGCCATTTTTTGTCAAGGCCTTCTGCTGCCACGCTGCTTAATATGAATTCAAAATCTGCTTTCAGCAGGGATCTCATCTCTTTCTCTTGGTCCATGTGCCATAATGGCGAGAATATTTTCAGGCTGTTTTTATCGCATAATTTTTCTATCCTTTCCCTTTGGTAATTTGAGAATAATGCTCCTGTGACAATTCCTTTAATGTTGTATTTTTTTATTGCCTCTTTCATCGCAATATCTAAATCATAGAGCTCTTTTTCTTTTTCTCCTTGTGTTTCTATTGTAAGTATAGGTATGTCCATTGCCTCGGCTTGTTTTTTTGCGAGCTGTATGTTTGGCGTATGGAACATGTATGAATCAGGATTTTTGCTTTCTATTGTTATCAGACATTTTATCTTATAGTTCTGTTTCATCATTGTCCACATTGCAAAGCAGCTGTCTTTTCCAGAGCTGAATAACACACCAAGTTCAGTGTTTCCTTCATCATAGAATTGTTTGAGATAATCTGATTTTAGCTTGAATTTGTTCTTTTTGGCCAGTTTTTCTAGCGCTTTATCAAACCTGCTTCCATATTGCGCTGCTTTCTTTTTTCTTTCATAGAACTCTTTTTTCATGCCTATTTCTTCAGATATTCTTCTCAGGATTATCTTGTTTTCAACTGCGTTCTCATTCTCCTCATTCAGCTTGTATTTTGCAGGAATTTTCAGCGCGTAGGCTATTAGTTGTTTGTCCATGAAAGGCACTCTTAATTCCAGATTGTTGTTCATGGTGATTACGTCATCTCTGTAAGTGTCTCTTTCATACAACTTAAGGATTCCTGATTGGCATTCCTTGTTCACATCGATTGAGTTTTTGTGGCGTTCGTATCCTGCAAATATCTCTTCTGATCCTAATCCTGAGAATATGACTTTGATGTTGTCTTTTCTTGTCTCTTCGCATGCAACAAAGAATGGAAGCGCAACTCCAACCTTAACTACATTATTGTCCTCTATTAAAGGAATTATTTTTCTGATGCATTTTTCTGTCTCATCAAGGTTTATCTTTTTTACTTTTAGTTTGAATTTATATTCTTTTGAAGCTTTCTGCGCAAATCTTAGGTCTTCTGCCTCTTCAGAATCTTTTTCATTATCTGGCCCGAAGGCTGCAGTGTAACAGATGAAATCCTCTCTTTTCAGGATGAATTTGCAGACATATGCGATAAATGTCGAGTCTATACCTCCGGAGAACAGTATGCCAAACTTACCTTGCGGAAGCCTTTTTCTTATTGCCTCAATTAGAAGTTCTTTTGTTTCTCTTTTTATTAGAAATTCATTTTTTGTTATCTCTGGTTTTATTGAGAAGAAATCTCTTTTTATTTTTTCTATCTTATTTTTCTGGATGGAATAATGGATTATTTCTCTCGGATTTAGCTCTTCAATCTTTTCAGTTTGAAAACCCATCTCTTTCAGCGCTTTTTTTTCAGATGCAAATGCAAAATTGTTGTTTTCAGAATCAAGACA
The DNA here is from genome assembly GCA_030690755.1 of Nanobdellota archaeon. GTDB lineage: Archaea > Nanobdellota > Nanobdellia > Woesearchaeales > JAUYGA01 > JAUYGA01. The sequence goes on along the minus strand of JAUYGA010000226.1, from coordinate 4,810 downwards.
GAACCATAAGGGTTTTACGCCAACAATGTCTCTTGCAAGATAAACATTGTTTTCATTCCAGTAAGCGAATGCAAAGTCTCCGTCAAGCTCTTCTATTGTCTCTCTTACGTTTTGGATGCCTTTTTTCTCAATGAGTTTGATTATTAGCTGTGAATCATTTTGCGCATCAAGGCCATATCTTTGGTTTAGCTCTTTCCAGTTATAGATTTCGCAGTTTGCAACAATTGATCTGTTTTTTTCTTCTCCCAATATTGGTTGTGGGATAAAATTTACAACAGAATGGAGCGCATGTCCAATCAAGTTTTTATCTTCATCGCCTTTGCTAAGTTTATTTAATTCTTTTGAAAATTCAGTCCATGAACCATTGCTCAGGCCAAATCCGTCTCTGCCGCGATTCTCTATTGCTTTCAGGCCCTTAATTATCTTTTTCTTTGCAGTTCCTTCTTTTTCATTGAATATCCCGATTATTCCGCACATGAATATAGAATTCAAATATCACTTTAAAATGCTTTTCATTAATTTCGCAGAAACTAACGCTTTTTTTATTGTTCATCTTTATGATACAATTCCATAAAGATAATCTTATTATCTTCTTTTATATAAGCGTAAGAAAGTCTGAATGGCGGAATATAAACTTCTCGTGTGCCTTTTCGGTCATGCTTCATCGGTTTGCCTGTTTCAGGAAGTTCTATTATTTTTCGAATCTGTTTTTTAACTTTAAGTTTAAACAGTTCATCTTTTATTTTATCAAACTTCTTTTTAAAGAATTCATCATATTCGATGTCTACCATTTTTCTAATTCTTTCAAAAAGTCATCAGAACTCATTTTTTTGAACTCTCCTTTGTCATATCTCTTCCAGGCTTCTTCGGTTCTTCTTGAAAATTCCATATCTTCTTCTAGTTGTTTATCCATTTCTGTCGCTTTCTTCATTGTGAAACGGCCATTGCTCTTTATCAAAATCAATTTTTCCCCTTCCTTGATGTCTTTTCTCATCTCTGCTGGGATGACAATTTGTCCTTTTGAACTCATTTTTGTTATTGCAATATCCATAATTAATCACCAAGTAAGATTAATCTTACTTAGTAGATAAATCTTTCTTTTAATCTTTTTAGATTTCTCTCAACATGGTTTCTTCCATTCTCTGAGTCGCGATATTTGCCAGCGGTTCAAGATTAAGAACATCTTGTTCATTGTATTGTATCAGCAAGTCAAGGTATTCATCATCACCAGATGCCAGCCACGCCCGCCATAAGTCTACTGCGTGGTCTCCGCCCATGCCGAGAAGGTGTTTAGGTCTTCTTATTCCGAGTTCTGTTTCTATCATTTTGAGGCCTCCTTTAAGGTTTATTCTTGCGCATACATGTCTCAAATCAATATGAGGGATTTCTGGTATGCATCCGGGATAATATCTGTTTAATACAGGAAGATCAAAACTTGCTCCATTAAATGTCAAAATCAGTTTGTATTTGGAAAGCTCTTCTTTGAGTTTTCTTGCGTCAAGGTTTATTCCTTTGACAAAGCTTTTCATGTTTTGTCCGTCATATAGTCCGACAACTGTAGGGTATGAAAAGTCATTAGTTTCAATGTCTAGATAAACTGCTTCATTTTTGAAGTGATTGTAGAGCCGCCATGTTTCTGTTGTTGGCAGGATATTTTTGAAGTATTCTGCATTGTCATTTCTAAGTTCAAAGCTTGCTTTTTCCAGCTGCCGGTCATAAAAACCCTTTTTCATCCGGGAAATCCCTTTGATATTCCCTTTTTTAAGAAAGTCGTCCCATGATTCTGCCTCTTTCCAGATGCTTTTTTCCTTTTGCAGGCCAACTCTTTCGAGTATTATGAATGATTTTCGTATCATATTATTTATTTTAGAGTTAATTTATGATTAGCTGAAGAATCAGTTTATATACCTTCTCAAGGCGTTTGGCGGGTGAGGCGAGTGGTTGTTTGCATGAATAAGGCATTTCATCATTTTTATATAGTATATTCTTTGGAACAATAATGTTTAAAAATCGGTAGATATTATTCTTTTTTTATGATTGAAAATCTTGTCGGGGATGGAGTGTGTATTGCATCTGGAAGGGCTAGTTTCAGTTTTGCAAGTAAATTTGATAAAGAGCAGATAGGAAAAGATCAGAAGGTGAGATTGAAATATTCTTTAGAAGGAGTGACTTTTTCTGAAGATGTAACTAAATATAAAATACCTGTGTTTGAAAATGCATTTAGAGAAGGGTTGCCTATGATCAAAACCAAATTTAACAGTTCTGAAGAGTTCTTAGATTTTTTGAATTATCGTTCAATGCGTGATTATTGCAGAAATGGTATGGGGTTTGTTTCAAGACCTGAAAAATTGGATGTACAGCAAAAATCAATTAAACTTGACTTAGGAAAGGAATTTAAGATTTCATCGGATGATATGGGAAGTGTAGCATTTAGACATTTTTCTATTTCTTATACTGCAAAAGGAATCATTCAGGTAGGGGGTCATGTTGACACATCATTAGAAGTAGACAATTATCAAAGCCTTACTGCCTGGGCAGAGGAAACATTGCCTGCAAAAAAATATTAATTTCTAGTTTAATATTGGCCCAACATTTTATTTCTTTAAATAACGCCGTGATTCTTCCGTTATCGTCGTGATTCTTCCGGATTTTTGTGCGAAAAGCATATTAAGGAGTTCATTCATATAATGTATCATGAAAAATGAAATTGACCTGTAATCTAAGCATACAATAATGATAGCAAAAGTAATTTTGGCAGAATTTTTTGTATTGCTGATTTTATGGATTTTATATGTTTTCAAGGTGTTATTATGAATAATAAACAAAAACTCACAAATCAGGGCAAGTATTTTATTTATTTTTTCATGGCAGGAATAATATGCTTTGGGATTTTGGTTCTTATCTATTGGTTAATATTGAAGCTAACAAACCACAGTCCATCTGCTAATCAGATTTTGCTCTCTTTTGTTTCTATTATTGCAGCATTGACGCTTTTTATTTTAGGGTTTACTATAAATAATTGCATCGATATTGCTAAAATGAAAACCGAGCTAAAATACGCAAATAAGAAATTGGATGCATTATGTTCTGACTTTAAGAAGTTCAAGGAATATGTTTATCAAAAGTTATGATTCTCAAAAGCTATGATTTTTAAATTCAGATTAGTTTATAAATTCTTCTTAATTCCTTTTCATCATGCCTGAACAAATCATTGACAAGAAAACATGCTGGGAGTGCCAGTTATGCGGCAATTGTTGCAGAGGCATCATTCTGACTAAAAACAAGTCTATTTCTGTTGAAAAGGATGGTCAGCCTGTTTGCAAGTTTTTGGATGATGACAATCGCTGTGTTAATTACAATGATAGGCCTTTTATATGCTGTTTATATCCTTTTGTTATTGACTTGAGCAAAATTGTTGATGAAAAAGGAACCGCAAGGCCGAGGAAGGCTTTTGAACTTGAAAATTTGAGGATTCATGACGAATGTCCTGGTTATGGCAAGGGTAAGCGCATTTATGCAAATAAGAATATTCAGCGCAAGCTTGAAAAGCTTGGCGAGAAATTCGCGTATGACCTGAAAGCTGTTTTTGAAAAGAAGAAAGATGTAAATGAGTTGATGTAGACCGAGAGTTTTATGTATTTCTATAAAATAATGTATGTTATAAATAAGAACCGTACGTTATAAAATGAAACCAAGACTAAAAAATGTTGATGATTGGTTTTTAGAAGAAGCGCGTTGAATGGATTATGCATTATGTTGCTGATGGGTTGAATAGAAACATTTGATTTGTCAATATATTTCGGGGAGATAACTAAACTTATATTCTTTTGTGTATTGCATAAAGTGATAATCTTTTATTATCTCTCCAAATTTAGTCCTTATTTCTTTTATGTCAGAATAAAGCTCCTCATTGTTTTTTACTTGAAATTCAGTCTCTAAGTCATCGCCGCCAACTAATTCTGTTGTATGGACACTATTTGGATGTTGATGAATGAATGAAAATATCTGTTTTTTCTTTTCATGAGTTAAATTATGCAAAGAAAAATGGACCTTAAAATAAATATATCCTAGTCTGTTTATGTCGAGGAAAGGCCTGAATCCTAGAATGATTCCTTTTTCAATAAGTTTTTTCATTCTATATCTGACAACAATCTCGGTTGTTTTTGTTTTTCGCGCAATATCTATTGTTTTCATCCTTGCATTTTTCAATAAAGCTGCGAGTATTCTGTAATCAATCATGTCAATTTTTTCAGCGTCATAATTTGTCTTCTCATCAAAACCCATCAAGTCATATTTTGAAATTTTCTGCTTTTTGCCCAGCAAATAATCTCGATGATAATGCCACATTCTGGTCACAATCGCAACCTCATATTTTTCGATGAAATCTCCATAAGTCAATATGAATTGGTTGATTAGATCCCTGTATTCATAAACGCTTTTGCAGAATATTGCGGTGTTTAAATCCCAAATGCCTTCGACTTTGGTGATCCAGCTTGCTTTTTCTTTCAGCCAGTTGATTATTTCTTCTTCTTTTGCAATTGTTAAGTTCTGAAATTTAAAAAAGGTTCTATACCAGGCATATCCGAGTTTCATTGAATTAAGGATAGTCATAAAATAGTTTATGTATCCTTCTTCAACAAGCTTGTTTATTCTGTATCTTACAGCCTCCCTGCTTAATCCGACTTTTTTGGCGATTTCGCTGTCAGATTGTCTGGAATTGAGGTCTAGTTCATATAGAATCTTTCTATCTTTCAGTGTTAATTCGTTCATAATATACCAAAAAAGATAATATTGATTATAAATTTATCGT
>JAUYGA010000224.1 GCA_030690755.1 Nanobdellota archaeon | reverse complement strand
AATATTTCAGCAACAATGCAATATCAAAAAATGCTGCTCTTGAGATAAAAAAATACTTCAACAAGAAATATGTCTGCGCAGATCTTGCGCATATCGAACTCATATTGAATGGCGGAAACAATGTAAAAAATCCGCTCTGTAGGGCAATGAGCTCAAACATTGTGATTTCGCCAGACAACCAGCTTATGCTGCCCTGTTTTCATAGGTGTTTTAAGAAGATAAAGATTGACAACAACCTCTATAAAATATACAAATCAAAAGAAGCAGCTGAGTTGAGAAAACAGGAAGGAAAATTCGGCTTCTGCAATGGCTGCGCAATCTACTGCTACATGAAAACATCAATGTACAGGAAGGTGTTCAGCAAATACTTTTATTTATCATTAAAGACAGGATACAAATTCTTAAGAGAACGAGCAAGAAAACAATTCTGATAAGGACCATTAGCCCAAGACAAGAAAATTATCAAAAAGTTTCCGAATACAAATCGTTGATTTTCTCAGTATTTCGGAAATAACACTTTTAAATTAGCAGAATGTTTATTTATTTCCGTTATAGTTCGTGATGTTTCCGAATTCTGTGTTTTTCTTCCGGAATTTCTTTGTAAAGGCATATTAACAATAAACACAATAATTTTCTCATGGAAACCTATGAAAAAGTAAGGAAGTTTTTAGATGAAGTCGAAGATATTAGGTTTAAAAAACATTTTTATGATAGGATAAAGGAAAGACCGATAAGTGAAGAATTAGTTAAGGAATACCTCAAGAAAACTGACCATTTGCTTAAAGTTGAGCAACAAAAGACAAATATAGAAAATGAGGAAAAATACAAACTCTGGATAAAATTAAGCAGCAAATACAATCTTGTGGTGATAGTTGCGATATCCGGGAAAGTTTTATATACAATAACTGCGTGGAATACAAATAGAAAATGGCAAAAATAAATTATGACTTTGAGGAAGACATACTTGCTATGTCGAAAGGGAAAAAAGCAAAGGAATCAATAGACATAGGTGATTTCATAGTCGACCTTGACCATCAAGGGTTTGTTGTAGGTATAGAAATTCTGAATGCCTCTGAAAACCTCAAAATCAACAAGCAACAGCTTAAGCTCCTAAAGAAAGCATCAATGGTTGTCCGCTATAGATCTAATTGCATCTATGTCTCTCTTGTTCTTAATCTTAAAGAGAAGGAAAAAGACATAACAATACCATTTGCTTTCGATTCAAGCCACAGCAGAACACAAAAGACGGTTTTTACATAACGCTGCATTTTGTTGTTTCTTTTATTCTTTAGAAAAAAATTCAAAAAATTATTTAAGACTTAAAACAATCAATAACCTTTATAAACCGCATTAATTTTTTATAACACATACAGCCCTGTGGTGTAGAGGCCAAGCATAGCGGACTTTGGATCCGTTGACCGCGGTTCGAATCCGCGCAGGGCTATCAATTTCTTGTTTTTTAGACCATATGCTTTTATTGGAATGAGCAATATTTAAATAGTTATTCTACCTTTCTGACTATATGAAAAGAGGGGCCAGCAATCTGATTGTAGTTGTGTCACTTTCATTATTCTTAGTAATTTTTATTGCAGGCTGCGGCACTATAGATGATACTGCTTCATACAACAAAACAACTCCTGGCTTGTACAAAACTATAGGCATATACATTGATGAAGCGCCTAATGACCCGGACAATCTTAAGAAAATCCACATAGCAGACATCAACATAAAGCAGGGCGAGCTTGATTTAGTTGTAATAAAAGATGTTCCTGAAATTGCCCGCCTGAAATCCGCGCTTGACGAGATTAAGGCAAAAGAAAACCTTTTATTGGAATATGATGATAAGGTCGGCGATACTTATTACCTTAAGACCGAACTGATAGGCCCTACAGATCCAAGGTATGCTTATGCATTGGAAGGCGAGCTTGTTTTAACATACGGGTTTAGGGCTGAAATGAGGTGAATGATGTTGAAGAATGAAGTATGTTTGATTATTATTCTTTTAATTTTTATTAGCGGATGTTCTGATAGTCCTCCTGCCAAGGATATCACTTATCGAGCAGAAGACACAAACATTTCAGAGGACAATATTAATACCGGCCAATTGCAAAAAGATAATCTTGCGCAGCCCGAAATCAATCCGGAAGAAGAAGCTGCAGAAGAGCAATGTCTTGACGAGGATGATGATGGTTATTGCGATAATGTGATTTCTGACTGGAGGGAAAACTATAATATTGCCTGCCCTCAGGAACTGTTAAAACAGAATTATAGTTTCCCAGGCGCAAGTGGTTTAGGCTCTGCTTACTTTCCATTAAACGGATTTTCAGGAGAGAAAGGAGCAGTCTACTGCCCAAAAGGAACCAAAGCAGGACAGAATGTAAATTACCATTATTGCGGAAATGCAGTATACGAAGCCCCTGCCTCAACAGACAGCGAAGGAAACATACTGTCTGAATCCAGGAAGATAGTATTTGCTGCGGTTGTAAAAGAGCTCCAGCCTGCAGACGCTTCAAAACCTCTTGAACTGATGGAAATGAAATGCTATGAATATGCTCCTGAGATATTAGAAGAAGATTGCGCAGACGAAAACAATGATCTTATATGCGATTCTGAACAGAATATAAAAAAATACCTGAAAGAGTCCGATGACATACCCTGCCCTCAGGAACTGTTAAAACAGAATTATAGTTTCCCAGGCGCAAGCGGTTTAGGCTCTGCATACTTTCCATTAAACGGATTTTCAGGAGAAAAAGGAGCAGTCTACTGCCCGATAGGATCCAAAGCAGGACAGAATGTAAATTACCACTACTGCGCTCCTTTTATTTTTGATACCTTCTCAATAACAGACAGCAGCGGCAAGATACTTGATGAGACAAAAAAGATTTTTGGCAAAGCTACTGTGAAAGAACTTCCTTACCACAGCGCAGATCTGTCTGGTTCAAAGCCCGGTGAGCTTATAGAACTGAAATGCTATGAAAGCTATTATGAATATGAAGTTATTGAGCCAACGCCTCAGACGCAAACAGGAAAAACAACCAACACCGGCTCAGCTAACTCTTGCGGATACGGAAACTGCCTGTCAAATGGAATCTGCTGTCCGTCTTATGCAAGATATTATTGTGAAGGCTATTGCTATGCTTCAAGCAGCAAGGCATTGTCAGCAAGCCAAGGTCGATGCGTGAATTTCAGGATAGTCTGCTAGGAGGAAAAAAATGAGAAATAAAAGAACAGGCACGATACTTTCAGTTTTCGTATTGTTATTTGCGTTGGCTAATCTTGCATATGCAGATGTCCTCCCATATGGCTATGACAGCGCAAGCCTTTATTTTCTTGTGAAATATGACAATCAGACAATCACAAATAATTTTAGAGCGAATATCCTCGCGTGTTCGCAGGAAAACTGCGACAAGAGAGACAATTCTGATGAATGCGTGCAAGGACAGTGCTCTTTTAATTATTATAGGGTTGAAAGAGTGCCTTCTGAGATGATGCTGCAGGTCAGCCTTAATGACAAAAATTTCACTTCAGGCGCTTTTAGTTTTTCTGAGAAAAGATCGTTGCAGGAATATTACTATACTGTGAACATCAACCCTGACGGAAAAATGATGATTGCCGGCATTGGTGGCGATATTGAACAGTATAAAAGAGACGCAGGTATTGCTTCAGACGATTCAGGCTCGCAAGCCGACTACACATCATTAATCATTTTTGTTCCTGCGTTGATATTGACAATACTGATTGAGCTGGGTATCTTAATTATCTTCCTCAGAAGATGGAAAGTAAAGAAATGGAAAAAACCTATGCTGACTGTTGTATTGGTAAACATAATCTCAGTGCCATTGATTTGGCTGTCTTTTTTATTCCTAGCTTTGACCTCAATCTTGCTTGCATTCATAATTGCAGAATCATTCGCGATTGTTTTCGAAGCTTATTTCTTCTGCTGGCTTAACAAAAAGCAGATCAAGCTCAGGCAAGCATTCATATTAAGCGCGATAATGAATGTCGTAAGCTTCATATTAGGCGGGGTTATCCTTGTTTTCATCAGTCTGTTAATAGGTGCATGATATGAAAAAAAACCTTGTTACTGCTATGCTGTTGATATCATTGATGATCATATTCTCTTCAGCAATAGCTGATGCTGCGCCTGCTCCTTGGAGCGTAGCGATAAATCCGGAAACAATGCAATGCGCAGGACACTGGCCCGGAGATGAGTATGTATCATATAAACTTCCGTCTGGCTGGAAAGCATATTTTCCTGACGACAAAGACATGATAACAACAGAATTCGGCAGCTGTTCATTCAGGAAAAGCGCAGGAGACGGCCCTGAGGAAGAGAAAAAATGCTGCAACGTTCTCGGACTGGCTTTTGTTCCAGAAGATGAGCTTAATGAATCAGCTTCATATCCCTTCCTGACATTCCTTGTTTTGGGATTCTGTTTCATGATTGTGTTCCTAGCAATCGTCTCTGCGATTGTACTTTTCACAATCAGAAAAAAACTGAAGAAGAAGAAGGCAAAGAATGCTAATAGCAAAAAGAAGAACAGTAGACATAAACAGAAAAGAAAGAGAAAATAACCAGTAAAAACCCATCAAATCATCTATTTTTCTCATTTTTCATAGCAAAATTTTTAAATAAATAGGCCTTTTCAGCTGATTATGAACAATATCAAGGGTTGTGGAATGGAAAATAGCATTTCAGCAAATCATTTTTCTTTAGAATTATTGCCGCAACTTTTGCTGCTTCTGGGATAAGGCTCTTTTGGTTGTTTTTAAAGGGTCTGGAAAGTTTCTTAACAACTGCTCTTCTGATGTTTAAAGAGCTAAATTCTAAAAATTAAATAAACTAAAAATAAACATCAAAAAACAGGTGATTCAATTTATAAAATTCAATAAAACAAGTTGATGGAGGATTAAAATGAGTGATGAAATTGATACTAATGCAAAAAATTCAAATATGATTTACCCAACAAATATGGGCAAAGATGACATAATTATTTTTGACACAACTTTAAGGGATGGCGAGCAGTCAGAAGGCTGCGGCATGAAACCTTCTGAAAAAGAAAGAATTGCAAGAGCTCTTATCAAGGCAAATGTCAATGTAATCGAAGCAGGATTTCCGACATCAACTGATAGAGATTTTGCAAATGTCAAAAAAACAGCAGACATGTGCTCAACGCAAGGCAGCCCTGCAGTCGCTGGCCTTTCAATAACAACTTTAGATTCAGTTGTCCGTACATATGAAGCAATAGATTCTGCATTCATGCCTTGCATGCATATATTCTGCGCAACATCTCCAATACATATGGAGAAGAAATTGAAGAAATCTCCAAGCGAGGTTTATGATATGGTTGTTAGCAGCGTTGCAAAAGCAAAAAGCATCATGAATAAGGGCTATATTGAATTTTCTGCAGAAGACGCAACCAGAACAGAACCTGATTTTTTATGCAGTATTGTCGAAGCTGCAATCGATGCAGGCGCTAGTGTGATAAACCTTCCTGACACAGTTGGCTTTGCCACAATGAGAGAGTTCAGTAATATGATAAAGAATGTGCAGGACAATGTAAAAAATATTGACAAAGCAGTTCTTAGCGTGCACTGCCACAACGATAATGGACTTGCATTAGCCAACACATTGAATGCTATTGAATTAGGCGTAAAACAGATTGAAACAACTGCTTCAGGAATAGGTGAGAGAGCAGGCAATCTTCCGTTGCATTTATTGGTTTTTCAGTTGATAAGCTATAAAATGCAATACAACAAGAAAATCTGCCTTGACCAAAAACAAGTCGGACCATTGACATATCTTGTTTCGGAAATTGTGGGCATACCCATACCTCCAAAAGAGCCAGTCATAGGTTCTAGAGTGATGATGCATGGAGCAGGAATCCATTGGGATGGCGCAAGAAAAAATAAGCTGACATATGAACCATTTGACCAGAAAGATTTTGGGGTCTATGTAACAGACATGGCGGAATTAGGACCTAGATGCGGAAAAGCTGGCGTGCAAACTTGTCTTGAACAAATTGGCTATTCCTTAGACGATAGTCATATTAAAAAGACGACTGAACGGGTTAAGTTCTATGCAGATGCAATAAAATCTGTAAGCCTTGAAACATTGAAAGCAATTGTTGACTGCGAAATAACTGCTGACGGGCCATTTGTATTCAGCGATGCACAGTACGGAAGAGACAGCAAAGTAGCAAGAGCAACAGTCAGTATTTTCAAAACATTTAATGGAGATAAAACAGTAATCTCAGAAACATCTGAAGGCGATGGAACAGTAAACGCCATATGCAAAGCAATCAATAAGGCAACAGGAATTGATGCAAAATTAGAAAAACACAACACAAAAGCGCTTGGCAAAGGCTCTGATACAGTGGGTTATGTAGAAGTCAAAGTTATGTTTAACGGAGATGGATATACATACACTGGAAAAGGCATGGATTTTGACTTAAACATTGCAAGCGCAAAGGCCTATGTGAATGCAATAAACCAAATAGTCAATAAATAAACCATGTTAAATTATGCGCATAGCATCATAAGGTCAAAATTCCACAAATCAAAAACAGAGATGAGCGTTGCGAGGGGTTGCATCCATCTATTGGAGAGGGACAGAGTTAAACGAGCGTCCCTCACTAACGCGGGTATCGCTGAAAGTGACCTGTCGAACAAGGCACCTGTCGAATGAAATGAGACTCGCTACGCTCTGAGACTCGCAAGTCACTTGAACGCGATGCCAGAAACTTGTTTCTGAGCACCTTTAGGGCGAGGCCCTAAGTTGAGAAGATGCTATAAGCATATTAGTAAAAAAATAAAGATTAACAAAAAAATGCCAAAACCAAAACTACTTTTGCATTCCTGCTGCGCAGCATGCTGCATTTATGTAGCTGAGCTGCTGAAAAAAGATTATGTTGTTTCGCTCTTTTTTGCAAATCAGCAGATCTGGCCCAGAGAGGAATATCAGAAGCGAAAAGAAGAAACAAGAAGGGTAGCAAATATCTTGGATATTGAATTCATAGAATACTTAGAGGATAAACCATATGAAGAAAAATCCAGCGAATGGTTTGATTTAGTTAAGGGATTGGAAAAAGAAAAAGAAGGCGGCAAAAGATGCGAAGTCTGTTTCAATAACAATATCCAAAAAACTGCGGAGTTAGCATCGAAAAGCAATTTTGATTTTTTCACAACAACTCTGACAGTCAGCCCTCACAAAAACTCAAGCCAGATAAGCATCATTGGAAAAAATGCAGAAAAAAAGTGGAATGTTAAATTTCTTGAACAGGATTTTAAGAAGAATAATGGTTTTTTAATGTCGTCAAATAAGTGCAGGGAACATAACATTTATCGGCAGAATTATTGCGGATGTCTGTTTTCTAAAAATATGTGATATTTACTAAAAACGGCTCTGTCCTAAACCTCACTTCGTTCGGGTTAGCATCGACTCGCACCTT
>JAUYGA010000212.1 GCA_030690755.1 Nanobdellota archaeon | reverse complement strand
TTAAAGATGCCCTGAAAAAATCTTTGTGTCATGGATATCGTTGAAAGGACTGTTGCTCTGTTTTTAGAATCTATGTATTTGTTGTAATAACTATTGAACAAAGTCTTTCTAGTAAGCCCGACTCCGCCTACAATCAAAATGAGAGCAATCGCAACATAGACATTTCGCGTGATTGCAAGCAGTATAAAACCAACACCAACAATAAGCGATGAAAAGAACAGATAGTTTTTCTTACCTGTCAGTTTCTCAAAATAAGCCATTCTGGAGAGGACTAAAAGTTCTGCAATAACTATCAACGAATGCACAATTCCAAAATAAACAATCGGAAGGTTAAACGCCATCAGCTTTGGCTGATAAAGCCATATGATGTAGTATACGATTAACGCAATTGTTATGGCGTCAAAAGCGAGATACTTGAGTACTGTGTGCTTTCTAAAATAATTTATGCCTGAGCTGAGTATTTTAAAATAACCCTTCTTTTCTTTTTTCTTGACGACAAAATCAGGTTCTTTGATAGAAAGCGCCACAAAAATACCGATAAAAGAAGGGATTGCTGAAGCTAACATAATCTCTCGCATTCCGATATAATATGCAAGAAAACCGCCGATAGGGGCTGAAATCAGGATAGCCAAAAGATACGCTGTCTCAAAATTCTTAAAAATCCTTTTTGACTCTTTTTCCTTTTTTATTTTCTTCAGAGTGTCATAAGCCAATGCTTCATTTGCTCCAGATATAAGCGAGACGGAAAGCCCAAGTATCGCTTCAGCGAGAGCAAAAACATAAAAATTAGGATATGATGCGTAGACTAAAAAACCGATAGTAAAAAACACAGAAGCAAGCATTATGGATATTTTCCTGCCAAACCTGTCAGCTATCGCTCCTGTCGGAGTTTCAAACAAAAAAAGGCTGAACATGAAAATAGATTCAAGAATCATGACTTGCGAAAGTGTCAATCCTCCCCACAATGTGAAGAAAGGTATGAGTACGCCTGAAAAGAAATGAAAACCTAGCAAAAACTGAAAAAAGTAAAGCTTCCAGATGTTTGATTTGTAATCATTTATTCTGTCAGACATCATAAAACCATTTGAATTTAAGTATATAAATCGTGCGGTTAAAAACCAAAATCAATAAAAACAAACCCTTCTTTATTGGTGTTATGGGAATGTTCAAAGATATTTTGGGGTCAGACGAAACTCTTTTTAAGAATCCTGTCGCATTAGACTATGATTTCATCCCAAAACTGATTCCTTACAGGGAGAAGGAACAGAGGCAGTTTGCGGCAGCAATCAAGCCATTGTTTGCAGAGAGAAATGGCAGAAATGTCCTTGTTGTCGGAAAACCAGGTGTTGGGAAAACTGTCGCTTTAAAGCATGTCCTCCAAGAGCTTGAAGAGGAGACAGATGATATTATTCCGATTTACATAAACTGCTGGCAGAAGAATACTGCCCATAAAATCATTCTTGAGCTATGCGATGTTGTCGGCTACAAGTTCACGCAAAACAGACGAACAGACGAACTTTTTGACATGGTCAAAGCATCGCTGAACAAGAAAGCATGCGTTCTTATCCTTGATGAGATAGACAAACTTGAAGACTATGACTTTCTTTATGATTTCCTGGAAAGCATCTACAGGAAAAGTGTTTTTGTCATAACAAATTTCAAAGAATGGATTACACAGCTTGACGAAAGGATAAAATCCAGATTGACTCCTGTAACAGTTGAATTCCTGCCTTACAGTCTCAATGAAACAAAAGGAATCCTTGATGAGAGGGCGAAGCTCGCTTTTTATCCAGCTGTTTTAGAGGAAGATGCTCTTAATGCAATAATAGAAAAAACTTACAATATCCAGGACATCCGTTCAGGAATATTTCTCCTAAAGGAATCAGGCAATTTTGCAGAGGAAGAGGCATCAAAGAAAATAAAACTCGCGCACGCAAGAAAAGCGATACAGAAGCTTGAAGAATTTTCGATAAAGAAAAAAGAAAATCTTGACGATGACAACCAAATGATCCTCTCAATCGTAAGACAAAATGACTGCCTTAAATCAACTGAAGTTTTCACAAAATATCAGCAGATAGGAGGAAAAGCAGCTTACAGGACATTCCAAAGAAAGCTTGACAAGCTCGCAGATGGAAAATTCATAACTCTCACAAAAAAGGTCGGCGGAACAGAAGGCACAACCACCATTGTATCAATCGGCAGGCCTGAGAAAGAAACCAGCCTCAATGACTTCTGAATTTAAGATAAAAAATAAAATATTAAAAAACCAAAATAGTTAGATTTATAAAAAAGCTGCATTCTCAAGAAAAAATCATGGCTGAAAAAACAATAGATATTTTAGTTGTCGACGATAATAAAAAGCAAGGTAAAGAGATACTCGGGATTCTTGTAGATGAATTTCAAGAGAGAGGTTATGCTGTGCAGCAAAAGAATAGCGCAGCAACTTACCTAGATGTATTAAAACTCTACAAGCGATACAGCCATTCCTTAGTGTTAGTCAATGGCAAAACAGATTACTCCAATCCTGAGAGAACAATCAGCTTAATAAGAATGCTAAGTGCATTTAACACCAATGAACAATCACACATTGTCTTATACCTCGAAGATAATTCAAACGGGTGTAGAAGAGATGGCAACACCCAAATTGACCAGAGAATTCAGATAAGGACTTCATCAGATATTTCTGCTTTTGTAGAAAATTATGTGAAAGAAAAGATTTAGTATGTTGGATATCTGAACTTAACCTCTTGTTTCAAAAAGCTTATCACAGAATTCCTGCAGTATTTTTAATCAAAATAATAATTCTATCTGATCTCTGAAGCCCAAAGGATATTAAAATAATTCAGATTAGATTTTGAGATTTGCTTGCTGCTGATTTTTATTGCGACAGGCTCTTTATCCCATTGAATAAGGAGGCAGTTTTCACCATAAACTATTGTCGTTGTAGGACTTGTGTATTTGTCATCTATAAATTTGTATTCTAAGAGTTCTCTTTTTTCAACTTTGTTTTTGAGTTTTTTTGGCAGTATTGTTTTTTGCGGGATTTTTCTTTCTATCCTTTTCTTGTGCCAGAGTTCAAAGTAAGGGCCAAAAATCTCCTTGAACTGCAGGTTTGCGGCAATCAAGTAGATTGGTTTTTTTGTTTCAAGTATGTCTTCAAAAAGCATTCTTAATCCTTTCTTGCCTGTGAACACGCTGGCCTCCAAGGGCTTTGCTTGAGCGGAAATATTTTTTAAAGAGAGTATGGCAGAAAATAATTCTTTTCTGGATTTTTTAAGTTCATCCTCTTTCTCATCAAGAAGCGAAATCAGTTTTTCAGGCTTATTTGCTTCAAACCATTTGACTTTGTTCTTTGAGATAAAGGATATTGCTCCTTTTGATACCAATCTATCCAACGCTTCATAGACATTGGTTCTGTTAAGTTTTGTATCAGCGCTTATCCTATTTGCATAGCTGCTTCCTGCCTTGACAAGATGCAAGTACACCTTTACTTCAGAAGGGCTAAACCCTAGTTTTGAGAGGCTTTCTTCAATCATTTTAAGAAGAAGAACAGCCCAGTTTATAATCTTTGCGATTCTGTTGTGGTACTATACAACAACTAAAATATTTATAGGCAAGATGTTACCACTAATAAATGGGATTAACTAAGATAATAGACTCGCTCAAAAAAACGTGCACTTTATGGACACGTGACCTAGACAAACTCTACACTGCAAACCTACATCGTAGATACATAGTTCGTAAAAATCTTGAACAAAATGTCTTTCTTGAAAGGCTATACGACATGTATCTAGAAAAAGAGCTTATGAAAGAAATACCCTGGAAAGATATACCTACCACTAAAAAAAATATTGACAAAAACATTGACGAATACGTCAGGATGGCGCAATTTTTTTTAGATTACCCTTCATTTTCAGAAAAAAATAAGGATTTTTTAAAACACGTTTGCGCATACTCACATATTGATTTAGCGCGCGCCAGAAGTGATATAATAAGCCACAGAAACTCATTTTCAACAGGCGAGTTGCTCGCGCTGTATAAGACAGTGGATACTTTATCAGAGGTTTACAGAAGTTTAGAATATGCTGTGTTTTTGTATGGTATGGAAAAAAGACAGACCTCCCTTAAAAAATAGAGAGATAAAAATGATACACCACATCGAAAATGGTTTAAAAATACCTGAAGAAGAGTATGCTGCTTTTTATGAACTAGATAAAACCCCTCAGAATGTTGGCAAAAAAAATGGAACTGCAATTTACTGGATAGAAAAACCACCTCATCTTGAGAAAGAACTGCCCACCTTTTGGCTTAAAAGCAAATGCAGTTACAGCAGAAGAGAAATTCATGATATTAATCAACATGTTAAAAAACATATACAAAATACAGACTACTACGCCTGTTCTGACAAAGGAATAGAACAGAAAAAAAGATTTATTGAAAGCCTAGATAACTATCAAATTAAGTTATATGGATTATTGCGCCATATAGACGCTGCAATGCTCAGAAAATATTGTGTTTCTGAGAACACAATCGACCTTCTCCAAAAACAGGGCATTTTAGATGAAATAAACACAGCGCAAGGCGTACATGCCGAAATAGTTACCGCTCGGGGCGCTTTAGAGGAATTGGCACGAAACAATTTCGGATGCAATGAATTTGTAATAAAAGATTTTGATAATTATCTTACTCTCTTTGATTCATCTTGCACAATTTCTGCAATAGGCTATAAAACAAGTGGGAAATCAAATGAATGAAGAAGAATTCAATTCAAAGATAGAAGAATCGTGCGCAAACCTTGAAGCAATCCTGCGCGAATCGCAAAAAAAACTATTTTCATTATTTGAAGAGCAAGGTTCAACGTTTTATAAAGACAAATATCTTAAAAGAGTAAATGCCGAAAAATCGTTTTTGACGTTTATCGATTTGTTCAACAAAAATGTATGTGCTTCTGTTTATCCCGGACCGCATGAAAGAAAAAGATTACTTGTAAAGCTAGGAACAGGTCTTGTAGCGAAAGTCCTTCCAACAGGATATACTATTAAAAACACCAAGTTTCTTAGTTTATATTCAGGCAATGCATATTATTTAGATAAACCAAAAATGTTTCGTGAAAATAACCTTTTTCCAGATGAACACAATTATAACTTCCTTGATAAGTATGGCTTTACTGACAAATTCACTGTGCCAAAACACAAGTTAGCAAGAATTATTCCTAATAATGGAGACCCGAAAGTAATTTCGCAGAGCGACTCATACAATATTGTTTTATCAGAAGACCTTTCTGTCGGTGGTTATGAAGTAACAGACATTTATCCGCATTATTTTTATGCCTTGGAAAACAAAAAGGAATTTTTTGATTCATATGTTAACCAAATGGACAGCCTTCTTTCTATTTCAAAAGATGAAAGATTCATCATCGCAGGAGCAAGGCATACCTGTAAATTTGAAGGAAATGATAATGTCTTTCCCGTAAGCAGAACGCTTCTTGCAAGAATAAAAGACAATATCGGTAAAATCATCATAGGTGATTTAAACAACATTGTTTTCATTGAAAAAAGCGCTTTAGAAAATTTTCAAGAAAAAAACGAATGAATGAAGTGAAAGATATTTAGATAATCTAATTACAATCTGTTTGAGTTATTTTTCATTTCTTCGATTATTTTAACAACCAGCCACAAATCTTCTTTATCTATTGTTTCATCGCAGACTTTTCTGAATTTATCGTCAGGCATAAATCCAATCGACCATCCTGCCGCTCTGGCCATTTTGATGTCTGCCTGATCATGACCGACAACGCATGTTTCTTCAATAGGAATTTTCAAATCTTCACACAATCTTTTCAGAAAAACATCTTTGTTGTCTGCGCCAATCGGCCAGAGAAAATCTCCAGTGATCTTATTTTTCTTGATCATAAGTTCATTCGAAAACACATAATCAATTCCAAGCTCTTTTTGCGCAAAAAGCGCAAGATGTTTTTCTCCAGACGATATTATTGCAGTTTTTATTCCTTTTTCTTTCAAGTCAGCAAAGCATTCTTTTGCTCCTGCTGTAAATTGCATCTCAGATATCAGCTCATAAAATGGCGCAGCATCCATTCCTTTCCATAATTTTTCAACAACTTCAGAAACAAGCTGTCTGTAATCGTCATAAAGATATTTTTCTGTCAGCTTTTTTCCCTGCTCATAAGTTCCGAGCTTCTTATGCAATTCAAGCCAGAAATTATTGTGCTTGAAGATTACGCCGTCCATGTCGAATGCAATCAGTTTAATCATATAGTTTCATCACGGTTATTTGAATCCTTCTGCTGCTTTTCGCTTTTGAAAATTCTTATAGGCCTGCAATTTAAATTGATTATATCTGGCGAGCGTCATTATCGGTTCTTTAATACCAAGATAATGGCAGCTTTCCTCGTATTTTTTTAGGAATGCGATGCGCTCAAGTGTCATTATTTTTGATCTGACAAATGTCAAAAACTGCTTCTTGTCTATTCTGAAA
>JAUYGA010000211.1 GCA_030690755.1 Nanobdellota archaeon | reverse complement strand
AAGAGCAATGAACTTCACAGGATTCATCTTTCTTAATTTAGGAGATTTTTGTACAGCAAGGTTGTTTTTTGCAAGAGCAATAGAAGCTGATAAGACTAATATTCAGCCTTATCTCAATCTTGCAATGGGACATGCTATGTGCGGACATACAGATGAAGCAATAATTTACATGCAAAAATCATACATTTATGCGCCTTCAGACGAAAAAATAGTAGAAAGCGGAAAGAGCATAGACAATATTTTGAAACAAGTATTGAAGAGCAATTCTGAAGAATCGGATTCAATAAAGGTACCAAAAGCGACATTTAAGGAAAAATGGATGAAACATAAACATTCCCAACTAGTTGAATTATTATTTGAAGATGAAGAACCAGTCTCAACTCATATATATGATGGCAGCAGGCATGGAATAAATTTTGTTTTTCTGCCATTAACAGGCCATGTAAAAAAATCATCAAATGGAAGATATGGCCGTGCAAGACGGATAAAGGACTTAGAACATATAGAAACGACATTGATAATGAGCTCCATGCTTATTCAAGACATCTCTGAGAAAGAAAAAGGATTAGACGCATTAAGACAGATCGGTTTTGTATCGTCAGACCCTACCAATCAAAAACATAGTGAGAAAAGATAATGGCAAGAATCATACTATCTTTGTATAATGCTCCTTGAAAAACTGGTCTATTCTTGCATGATATTTTAAAATTTCTTCTCCTTGGCCAAGCTCAAAGATCTTTCCGAGATCAATCCCCTGCTTGATCAGATGTTTTGTTGCAAGTTTGTCCAATTGACAATTATCATAATCTCTGTTTTCAAAGAGAACCTTTCCTGTGAGATCTGCATTGGGCAAAACAATGCTATATGCATCAGGATTAATAGTGCCATTTTCAGAAGTAATCCCGTAAATATGGGAATAAAGAGATGAAAACCTTCCAGATGAATCTGACTGGAACAAAAAACGATGCACCTGTTCTTTTCCAAAGATGACTGCAGGATAAACTTGGCCGTCTAGTTCATAGCCGTGCAATGCATCTAGGATGATCGTCTTTCTTTCAAAAGTTTCAGATGAATGCGTTACGTCACAATCGTCATCATCAGAATATGCATGATGTTTTAAATAAAAAAACAATGAAACAGGCTTATCTTTAAATGAGCCCAACAGCGCTATCTCGTCATCGGTCAAAGATTTTACCATTTCATTTACCTCCAACAGGAACTGCAAGATTCTGCACTATTTTTTCTAAAGAGCCGTCATCACCTAATTTAACACCCATTGGCAAAGTTATGCTGGTCAGAGATAGGCTATTGAGTTTCTCAATGTAATCTTCAGAAATGGCGCTTTTTTTAGGAGGTTCAAGCTTATCTGATTTATCAATCGGGTCAAAAAAATGCGTCTGCTCATAAACCTGGCCGCAGGTATTGCAGGCATAAAAATAAACACTTTCAGATCCGCTGTATCCTTGATGCATTACATAAAAATTTCCTATTGGCTTAAAATCTTCGTATTGTTTCATTTATTTACCTCCGCGTCAGATTGAACGCAAGCGACGTCAATTCATTTTTGAATAATATTCATCAACAACTTTTCCTAAGTCCTGGTTCTTACCAACACAGATAACATGCGGCGGAGCGCTCTGCGCCAATTGCTGTTCAAAAGAATTTGCTCCGTCAACATGTCTGTCAAGCAGATAAATGTCTAAGGAATCCTTGCCAGAAGCTGAGCAGGATGCATACTTGTCTGCAGTTGTGACTCCTTCCACATTTGAATCAAGATCTGCAACATAAAGTGTTTTATTGTTTGAAAAATTGCATTTATATTGAGGTTCGAACTTTTTTCTCGTTCTCTCTTCAAAACTTGCTACTTGAACATTTTGAGACGGAGGGTTAGGAGATCCTTGGACCGCTCCAGAACCTCCACCGCCGCCGCCTCCTCCACAGGAGGTACAAACATAAAATACTGCACCTAATAAGGCTGATAAAAAAGCAGTTTTATAATCTTTAATTTCGTAGTTTTTCATAGTTCCACCTCAGATGGTTATTGGTATACTCATTTCATTATTTGTTTCATCACTCTCTTTTTCAGAATTATAAGGATCTAACTTGAAAACAATATTCTTGCTGCCGCTTTGCTTTAGCGTAAATTTTAGGTACATATCGCGTTCAGCTCCAGGCGATAAATCAAAATCAGTCTTGCTGGAATATGTTTTTTCCTGCGTCTCAAGAGCCCATGAAACTTTGCCAGTAGCAGTTCCTTTATTTCCGACAACTATTTTTAATGTAGCTACCTGCTCTTTTACTGGCTTTGAAACAAATGTTGCTTCTTTAAGATACAAGTCTGGCGAATTAACAGGAACTGTATTTTGAACACAGATATTACTCTGACAATCATATCCACTCTGGCAAACAGGATTGTTGTATTGACATCCAGATTTCAAAATACATTGATTATTCACACAATTATAACTTGCACCACATTGCGGATTATTGTAAGCGCATCCTTGTTTAAGCGCGCATTGATTGTTTATGCAATCTTGACTCGCGCTGCATGATGGATTATTGTACTGACATCCGTTTTTCAATTCACAATATCCTGCATTGCACATCTGATTTTCTGAACAAGGCACATACCCCCATTCATAACAAGAATCTGAGTCATAATTTCCGCATATTTTGTAGGAAGAATCATTTGCGCAGGCACGTTGTGAAGAATAATTGCATTCATTAACACAATTTTCAGTGACATAGGCATGCCAAACTTTCTGGACAGTTCCATTTGGCGCAGCTTCATCCATTACAAAAGCAAATATTATTCCTCCGACATCAACAGAGGTATCAAGCGTATAAGAATCATATCCATGATGCGCCCCGTCAAGAATTATTGTTTTGTTTGAGACAAATCCTTTGCCGGTGACATACCACATTACTTGAACTTGAGAGGAATCTAAATCCCTGAAATATATTTCAAACTTCTGCGTCACGCCTTTATCAAGAACAACGTCATGCGCAGGAGAAAACTGATATATCTGTGCAGGCAAAAGTGTTGCGTTTGTTAAGTTTACACTCTGATTTACAGATTGATTTATTGTTTGGTTAATGGTTTGATTGATTGTCTGGTTAGATTGGATGCAATATCCACTTTGGCAAATCTGGCCTTGTTGACAACTTAGCGCATGAGAATGTTCATAGCACGAATCAGTATCCCAATTTCCACAAATAGTGTATGTTTGATTGGTTGTACAAACATGCTCTGAGTAAAACGTACATTCATTTACACAATTTGTTGCAACATTGACATACCAGGAATGCTGTACATTCCCTTGAGAGTCTCCTTCATCTAAAATAAAAACAAATACGCTTGCGCCTGCAGTTGAATTATAAACCAGGTAGTCATAGCCTTTATGATTTGAACTTATGTCGATATATTTATTCGAAACAAGACCTTTTCCAGAAACATACCATATGACATTAACAACATCTGAATCAGCGTCACTAAAATTAACTTCTAATTTAACAAACTCACCTTGAAGAATAGAAGGATTCTGTTTCGGATTGTAATCCGTTATTATAGACTTCTGTCCGCTTGTCTGATTGTCTACATAAAGGCACCCATCGCCGCCGCAAATCCTATGCATCGGGCATTCGATAGTCTGCCATTCATATTCAGGTGTTTCATCAAAATTATAACAGAATCTTCCTGTATTGTTTCCAATGCAGTAATACTCGCCAAAATTGGAGCATTTATTTATCCCGTTTTCATATCTATAGATATTTTTTGTTTGGCCGCTGAGAAGACCTAGACCAAACCAAGCCCAATTCTGGTTGAAATAAGCCTGTGAATTATCTCCCCAATAGCCGTTCTGATAATATTGGTTTGCAAGATTAATCATTACATCTTTTGCATTTTCATTTCCTGCAGCATTGAAAAAGGTCCCATAAACAAGGTCTATTCCGGGATCTGTCGATTGTGATGCAGGGGTTCCGTCATTGTAATACTGCGTCTTTATATCTCCCCCCATAAGTTGGGAATGAAGAAAATTATAAGGCCCTGTCCCATCCTGTTTTGCATATTTCTGCGAGTCATAAACATTGTTCCATTCCTTGTCCAGAGCGACTCTCCAAAGGACTCTGAATGCATCCCAATATTTATAATTAAAATGCGTATCATTAAGCCACCAGTCATTATTTGTAATCGACTCATCTCCTCTCAAAGAAATCCAGTTTGGAGGAAGTTGTGATTCTGAAT
>JAUYGA010000017.1 GCA_030690755.1 Nanobdellota archaeon | reverse complement strand
TGGCATAAATCCTGGCTGCAAAAGCATAACAAATTATGGAATTCCACAATTTATCATGCAATCAGATAAAAAGATTCAGGCCATTTTTATTAAACAATTTTTCAATGACGAAGGAAATGTTCGATTAAAAGACAGAAGACTTCAGATAAAGCAAACTGCCGTAATAAGTGTTTCTAAAAATGAAGCTAAACAAAATCCTCTAAAATATGCTCATAAATCCTTGATAAACATACAAAAACTCCTTGCAAATCAAGGCATAGATTCTAAAATAAGCCTTAGTTCTTATAGAAAAGACCGAGCAGACTGGGAATTATCAATCTATAGAATAGAGAACCTGAAGATTTTTCAAAAGAAAATTAATTTTGATTTAGAGTATAAAAAAAAGCTCCTTGAAAAATCAATAAAAAGCTATAAATTTCCTTCTGCAGCAAGAAATGGCCGATTAGATTTTGCATTCAACTGCGCAAAAGAAACCCAAAAGAGATATGGTTTCATAACAAAACACCTATTGGCTAAAAACTGCAATCGCTCATTAAAAACTGCAACATACTACCTAATTGACCTCAAAAAAACAAGTCAAGTGATATGTACCGAGAAACCAAAAAACAAATACGGACAAAAAAAGCCTCACAAATACATTGTCAATATTTAACCAACCAACACAAAGAATAAGCCTCTTATTTTTTTACTATGAAACCGGGCCAATTAAGTCTTTCTCACCCATTCCTCAAAGTCTTTATTTGCTTGAACATTAAACTTACAAATGCAAGGCAATTCATATGAATGAACCTTTATTATTTCTTTCTCAAGCAGCTTGAATGATTTGTTTGTCTTTGCGATTATCGCATATTCTTTGTCTTCAACAAACTTTCCTTTCCATGTGTAAAAACTTTCTATAGGAAATATGTTTGCGCAAGCTATAAGCTTGTTTTTGAGAAGGTGTTTTACTAGATTAACCGCCTCTTTTTTATCTTTTGCAGTAATGTACAGGGAAAAAATCAATCTATCCACCAACTTTTTGTTTAAATTTATTTTAATGAACAAAACATCAAAGCGCGTTAAATCTTGGTTGATATAAAAAAATTAAAAATTTATTGAATTAAAACAAAACAATAAAGTAATAAAGTGTTTATGCGCTGATGTTAAAAGGACTATTTCTCGTCTTCTTCATCAGCATCTTCATAATCGTCATCCATTTCTTTCTCTGCATCTTTTGTCTTTTTGACATCGACTTTTATTTCTTTGCCGTCTTCAGTCTTCATTTTCTGATGCAGTTCTTCTTTTTTTATTGCAGGTTTAGGAATCAAGGTTGGTTTTGGTTTGTTTTTGTCAGCTATTGCCTGCTCTCTGAAGCTCTTAATCCTTATAGGGATATCTTCCACATCATTTTCATCAATCTCAAGATAATAGTCCTTTCCGCACTGCAATATGAATATGCTTTTCAACAGATCATATTCAATAGCCAACAGACCGCCAAACTCAGGCCCATATTTCTGCTTGAATTTTTGTGTGAGCACAGAACCCACTTTAAGCATATTATCCTCTTTGTCAAGAATTTCATTAACTAACAATATGTCTTGTTCTTCATCTTTTTTGAATTTATCTTCTGTATGTTCCATATGACCACCTTTTTTGTTTTTTGGCCACCTCTTTTTTGACTTATGTTAATAAAGTTAGTATTGACTTTATAATTTTATCCTTATATAGTTCAGCAAATGCGGTTATATTACTGTAATATACTGTTATAATCTGCTATAATATTTCTAAAGGATTGCTATTTTTCCTCTTTAACCATTGTTATGGCCGCAAAAGGACATACCTGCGCGCATATTCCGCACCCTTTGCAATAATCAAAATCAGTTTCAAGTCTTTTCTTATCTTTTTCAGGGATAGAGATATCTGGACAGAACTGCCAGCAGATCATGCATTGCGTGCATTTCTTTTGGTCCCATACTGGCCGAACAGATCTCCAGCTTCCAGTCTTGGTGGCAGTAGAACTGCCTGGCTGATCTATCACTGCGCCGATTGTTAATTTTATTTTTTCTGCCATATTGAACATTTCACCGCATCACATCTATTTTGTCTGATTAAAAAGTTCGCTGACTGCCTGCTTGTTCAAGTCAGATATTTTTTTCCCTTTAGTCTTTTCAAATTTCTCTTCTATTGCTTTATTTATTGAATCTAAACTGATAATTCCTGAAGCTGCTGCAAGCGCGCCGATTACCGCTGTATTTACTATTGGACTGCCAAAAATTTTGTTTGCAATCGCTGTTGCATCAACACAATAAACTTTAAAATTACTTAAATCGCCTTTTATTCCAAGTTCAGCCGGCTTCTTGTTTGTATTTATAATCAACAAGCCATTCTCTTTTAATCCTGCTGTGACATCAACAACATCTGATAAAGTTGAATCAAGAACAAGGACCATGTCTGGATGATAAACTTGAGTTCTTGTGCCTATGCACTGATTTGAAATTCTGACATATGCTTCGACAGGCGCGCCAGTTCTTTCAAGACCAAAAAATGGAAAAGTTTGGCATTGCTTATTATCATAAAAAGCAGCAATTGCAATAAGCTGTCCTGTTGTGACTGCTCCCTGGCCTCCTCTGCCGTGTATTCTTATTTCGGTTATGTGTCTGTCTATTTTTTTTGCCATTTTTTTAGTTTTTTAATCAATTTTTCTAATATTTTTTGTTATTTTAATAAACATACTTACGCCTTCTTTGTTTAAATATCTTTTGAATTTAGTGGCGTTGCGTGGATATTACTTCTCTAGCCTAGAGAAGTAAGAAAGTCTTCTTCTATTATGTAAAATAATTCTTGCAGTTATCTGAGAAAGCTTTGATGTCACTCTCCTTTTAGTAATTAATCCGTACCTTGTCTTAAAGCTTGAATGAAAACTTTCAGAATGGCTTCTAACATGATATTCAGTTAGCCATGTCATGACATCATAAAATAAACTCAAATACATACTTTTCCACGCAAAATGCCCATTGAGATTATTGTTTTTCTTCGGAAAAACATAAGGCGTCATGCCTTTTTCCGCAATTTTTCGCACCAATTCCCTATCATTAAATCCTGCATCCAATCTTAAACTGTCTCCATAAACCTCTTCAATTAATTTATGCATTGCTTTACACTCTTGTTCCCCGCTAGCGTCAAATGCTTGAACTATTTCCCTTGAATCAACAATGCTTGTCATGTAATCTCCTGCTTTCTTGTCCTTCTCGTAGTTTTGCTTTCTGCTTGTTTCAAGACCGGTGCCATCGCCACTAAGTTTACCATCTGAATCTTTGTTTTTTTCAAAAATCTGGTTCAGAATGTGCAACACTTCTACCTTATCGTATGCATCTCCAATAGTTCTATCATCTAAGTTTTCATAAATTCCCAAGAAAGGGCCAAGAATGCGCATCCATCCTTGCGCGCCTCTTTCTGTGAAACCTAGAGCTTCACAAACAAGAACAGATTTTGCAAGACTTTTTGGATCTGTTAATGGTTTTCCGGCTTTGCCATTTAGAAAAAGGAGTTCGGCTTCATCAACAGTGTTGCGTATAAATTCCAATGTTTCTTGGGCATCTTCTATTTGAGAAAGATTGTATTCCGGCCAAAAAATAGCTCTGGGTTCTTCCGCTTCATAAAATTCCTTTTCTCTGAGCAATGGAACCATTGCTCTGAATTCTGCGTTTGGAAGTTTTGACATATTTTATCACCTCAAATATATGTGCCTAACTACTATTTATTTTTTATGTACTTCAACATACAAATATTTATATATTACATATGCCTAAACAAAAAAATGATGGCATATGTAAGAAAAAAGAAAATTAAAGGAAAAGCGTACTACTACATTGTTGAAGGCATATACGAAGACAATAAAACAAGACCTAAACAAAAAGTGATTAAATATTTAGGTAATGTTGAAAACATTCTTAAGAAATTTGAATTTTGGGATAAACATCAATAATATCCACGCAACGCCTAGCTGATTGCCAAATAGGGCAGTGCTAAGGCAAGCGTAAGATTTAAATACTTGCTAATCAGTGAATACAAAACCATAAACACTGATAAACACCGGAGGTAAAAAAATGGAAGAATTCATTATAAAACTCGCAGGAGATGACGATGATGATAATGATGCAGGCTCAGATGGAGATGACAGCGATACTGACGGCTGGTATTAACTAGCTTTTTTACTATTTTTTAGATTCTTTTCTTAAATAAAACCCTAAATTGAGCACCTTTTCTTGTTCGCAAATTTTCCAGTTTTCTATTAATTTTCTGGCTCTGTCCCAAATGTAGCTGGCATCAATTTGCGTAAGCCAATTGTCGATTATGTTTAAAGCTGACAGAGGGAGGGCTCCTACGGAGATGTCAGCTTATTAAAATAAAATGCGATGGCTGGAGCCGATGCCAGCCGAACGAATGTGAGATTCGGGACAGAGCCTAATTTTCTATTAAAATTATAAACAAATTAGTCCTAAACAAACAGCAATCCGAAAGGTTTAAAAGAAAGCTGCAGAGTCAGGTAACGCTTCAACTCAAGTCGAACATGAAAAATGAAAAAACAAAGTAAAGAAGCCAGACAGAATGATGAGAAGGGAAAAAGGACTGATGAGAAGATAAAAAAAAGCCTGAGATATTCAATACTTGACGGTTCGTTCTATTCTGCAATGGTCGGTTTTGGAGAATCTTTCTTTTCTGCATTCGCAATATTTCTGGGAGCGACAAGCGTACAACTCGGCCTGTTAGGCTCACTTCCGCAAGCCCTTGGCGCAATATCTCAGCTGTTCACAAACAAGCTTCTTGCATTATTCGGAAACTCCAGAAAGAGATTTGTCTGCGTAAATGCATTCTTAACAGCTCTGATGTACATTCCAATCGCTTTAGTGTATTTTTTTGGGGCATTTAAAGTCTACCATCTGATAATGTTCACATGCATATACTGGCTGCTCGGAACGATAATCAGCCCTGCATGGAACAGCTGGATGGGCGACCTTGTTCAAGAAGACAAAAGAGGAACATATTTTGGCAGAAGAAACAAAATCGCTGGCTTAACATCATTTTTCGCGTTAATGATCGGCGGCTTTATCCTGCAAAATTTCGGAAAAGGAACTCAATCAGAATATTATGGATTTCTAGTCATTTTTACGCTTGCACTAATATCGAGGATAATATCGTTTGTATACCTGACAAAAAAATACGAACCAAAATACATTGTCAAAAAAGAAGCAGAGTTCGGATTCTTGGAATTCCTAAGAAAAGCGAGATTCTCAAACTACGGGCATTTTGTCTTTTACCTCAGCTTTATGAATTTTGCAGTCTACCTCTCAGGCCCATTCTTCACAGCATACATGCTATATGACCTAAAAATGGACTATATGACATTCACAGTTGTAACAGCAACAGCGCTGATTGTAAAATACCTGATGATGCCTGTTTGGGGAAAAGCAGTCGACAGATATGGGACAAAAAGAGTTCTTGCGTTGACAGGATTCATACTGCCTCTATCTCCTGTGCTTTGGTTATTCTCGCATGAAACCTGGTACCTGCTGCTGATACAATGTTACTCGGGATTTGTCTGGGCAGGATTTGAAATATCCTCATTCAATTTCATATTCGACACAACAACACCAGAAAAAAGAGCGACATGCGTCGCATACTACAATGTCCTTAATGGAATCGCAATATTCACCGGCGCAATGGTTGGAGGATTCATAATAAAATACAACTTAAGCCATGGCGTAATCGACAGCAAAATACTCTGGTCAAGCTACATGATTGTGTTCCTGATAAGCGGCATCTTAAGACTTTGCGCTTCAATATTTTTCATACCAAAACTAAAGGAAGTCAGAGAAGTCAAAAAAACAACATACAAAAAACTATTCTTAACAATAATCACGTCAATGCCTACGATGGGTCTTGTGCACAATGCAATAATCATCACAAAAATGACTAAAGAAAAAGAGAAAAACCTCGTTGAAAACCTGAAAGAGTTCACAAAAAAACACAAAGAAGAACTTATTATAGGGGAAAAGAAGTTTGTCAGGAAAATAAAGTAAAAAAACTTAAGAAACAAAAAAATAGAAAATATCAAATAATCAAAATTAAGCTTTTTCCTAAATCAGGCTTTTTCCTTATTCCTGCCGCGCATCTCAACAATTTCTAAACGCTTTATTATGCTGGCAGAATCATCGGCCTCTTTCTTATACTCCTTGATGACCTCTGCAAAGCATTTGGAAAAGATAGCATAATGCTTGCTTTCAAGAGCGTGCATAACAAGATGCAAATCAACTGCCTTATCCTCAACCTTATTCGAAAAAAAGCTCAACCCGAAATCTATAAGATGAACTTTCTTATTCTTGTCAAGAATCATATTCGAAGTTGTCAAGTCTCCGTGGATTATCCCTGCATTATGAAGAATTGCAAGCTTTCTGCCTATCTCCCTGCTGTATTCCTCAGGCTTATCAGACAAAACATCTCTCAGCTTGTCGCCTTCTATAAAACCCATCTCTACTGTCATGTTCTCATCATCCATCAAGATCAATTTCGGAGAATCAAAACCTATTTGGCTTAATTTTTCCAAAATCTTAGCTTCCCTTCTTGTACGGAATTTTCTTAATGAAAGGTCGATTTCAGGCAATCTGTAACTTTTGCTAACTCGCTCTTTGATAACAGATAAACTGTGTTTAATATCGCTTGCCTCAACATCACCTGGGTCAACAGACTTAGCTCTATTTCCGACCTCTGCCTTGTAGACAATACCTTCAGCTCCCTGCCCTATTTTAGAAATTTTCTTGACTTCCATATTGCACCCATCATTGCATCCCTGAAACAGAGTTTGCACAGAATAATTTATTAATGTAATGCTTTTTTGAGCACATAAATATATCTAATATAAAACCCTTATAATAAAACAATATAAAAACATGTAATGTAAAAATCAAAATGAAATACATAATAGAACATCTTGAACCAAGGCTTTACAAATGGTGTCTAATAGAATACAAACACATATCAAAGATAGTTGGAAAAGAAAACCTGATATTCACAAAAATAACAAAAAAACAGGCTGAAAAGCTCAAGACGATCGGGGAATGCCACGAAAAAAGTGTTTCAGAACTTGATTTTAAGGATTTATGCATTCTCGATCCGGCAGCAAAAAAAACATTGACACCAAAAGACGCTAAGGATTTCAAGTACATGATATTTGGCGGAATCTTAGGAGACTATCCTCCAAGAGAAAGGACATCAAAAGAACTGCCTGTTAAAAATGCAGAAAGAAGAAACATCGGCAAAGAGCAATTTCCCACCGATAATGCGGTATTTGTATGCAAAAGCATCTGCGACGGAACGCCAATGGAAAAAATGGAATTCCAGAATGAACTTAAGCTGGAAATAAAAGACGGCGAATCTGTCGAAATGCCTTTCAAGTATGTCTTGGTGAACAAAAAACCGCTGATTTCTGAGGAGCTTCTAAAACATATAAAAAAAGGAAAAAGCTTCTGAAAGATAAGATAAATATAAGAAAAACTAAAAGCATAAAAAAAAATAAAAAAATTCTTTTCACAATCAATATGAAATTATAGAAGCATCATACTTTTTCCATGCAAGAATGCCACCATAAACACTAGTTGCTGAAAAACCCTCTGCATTAAGAGAATCACGAACCTTTGCGCTTCTTTTACCAGACCTGCACATGACAACTATTTTCCTATCTTTAGACAGCTCATCAAGACGCTTGGACAGCTCACTCATAGGAATGTTTTTTGAAACACTGATTTTTCCATACTTAAGCTCTATTTTCTCGCGGACGTCCAGCAAAAGAAAAGCATCCTTCCTGTCAATCATTTTCTTCAATTGGTCAACGCTTATCTCTTTAACACCACTCATAAAGACCTCCAAAAATAAAAACAAAACAAAAACAAATAAAACAAAAAATAATAAAAATCAATTCAAGCAGGTGTATTCTGAATCAGAAGATGGCGTGCTGCGCATCTTTTGCACCAGCCCAATCAGTTCATCGCAGTCTACAGATGACGAGTTAGAAAGAACGCCTGTCGCAATCGACGCGTGAATCTCATCCATCACAGACAATTTATCCTCATAAGTGTTATCATCAAAATTTTCAGCATGCAAAATTATCTGATTGTTGTTCTCTTCAACAGGCTGAACAAAAAAAGCAACCAAACTCATAACCTGCTTATCCATATCAAAACGTACAGATATTGTTCCCAAGTGCTCCAAATTTGCATATGTTCTTCCTATCTTCAATAATTTCATACCAATCCCCTCCAATAAGTTTATCAGTAAAAATTATTCAAAACTATTTAAATTTATTTGAAATTTATATTGACAAAGAACTTTTCTGCATAGCCAATTAAATCAATACTTTTAAGAAGAAACCGCTGCTTTTAAGGATATAACCCTATTTATTCATCGATAATGAGCTATTCACCAATAACGAAACAAAAATGTCATTTAAACAACTAAATCTGATAGAACCGCTTGAACGGGCAATTACCAAACAAGGGTATACTGAACCAACACCAATACAATCAAAAGCTATTCCTGACCTCTTGAAAGGAAGAGACCTAATAGGTATAGCTCAAACAGGGACTGGTAAAACCGCCGCATTTGTACTGCCTATCCTCCAAAGAATGACAGAAAAATATCCTCGAACTCTTCGCACACTCATACTTGCGCCAACCCGAGAACTTGCAGCGCAGATTGGTGAAAGTTTTTCTGCATATGGCGAGTTTCTTAAATTTAAACACACGGTTATTTTCGGAGGCGTTGGTCAAGGATCGCAAGTTAATGCTCTCTCAAGGGGAGTTGATATTGTTATCGCAACACCCGGCAGACTGCTTGATTTGATGAATCAAAGAAGAATCAGCTTAAACAATATTGAATTCTTTGTTTTAGATGAAGCCGATAGGATGCTTGATATGGGATTTATCAATGATATCAAAAAAATAATATCAAAATTACCGCAAAAGCGCCAATCGCTTTTTTTCTCAGCAACAATGTCCCATCAAGTGCATGATCTTGCTGGAAAACTTCTTAAAAATCCAGTTCGTGTCGAGGCTGCAGCGCAGGCAACCCCTGTCGAAAGCGTGAAACAAGGTGTTTTCTTTATAGATTCTGGGGCTAAGGAAAAACTATTACTGGACCTTCTCAGGCAAGAACATCTCACCAGAGTTTTAGTGTTTACTCGCACAAAACATCGCGCAAACAGGATTGCAGCATATTTAAACAACAACAATATCAGAGTAGATGCAATTCACGGCAATAAATCACAAAATGCTCGAACGCAGGCGCTTCATGATTTCAAATCAGGAAAAATAAAAGTGCTTGTTGCAACAGATATTGCTGCGCGCGGTATTGATATAGACTGCATTTCCCATGTCATAAATTTTGAACTGCCTAATGAGCCTGAAAGCTACGTCCATAGAATCGGCAGGACTGCGCGAGCAGGAGCAGAAGGCGCAGCATATTCTTTTTGCGCCGCTGATGAAAGAAATTTTCTTCATGATATTGAAAGGTTGATTAGGCAAAAAATAGAAGTAATGCAGCATGCATACCATTCAGAGCATGCAAAAAATGCCGTTGGCGCAGCTGCTAAACCTGCACCAAAACAACAAAGATATGTTCCTAAAGGTTTCAAATCAAAATTCAGGCATAAACCCCATTTTAGAAGATAAGTTTTCAGAAAAGCTATTGCATCACCTTCTAACTGTAAAAAGCAGTGTTTAATTCATTAGTTCTGTTTTTTATCCTTTATAAAACTGTTATCTTTGATAAGATCATTATCTTTTATAAATTTAATAATATTTTTCTTATAAAACAAATCCTCCATTTTAATCTGTTTGAATATCTTCTTGATTTCAGATTTTTCTTCTCTACTCAAAATTTCATCAATTTCTTTTTCTTTTTGCTCATTATTTTGTCTCTTAACCAATGATTTAATGACCCCGCATTTAGATTGAATATCATGAGGTATTACCTTAATTTTTCCGTCAATCAGCTCTACTGCCCAAAATGGATATATCCTGCAGATATTTGGTCTTATGCTGTAGATATCACAATGGTTTTGCTTATCTAAGAAAATGCATCTGCCATCTTTTTTTGTTTTCAACCTGAGAATATTATTATGCTTGTCTAATTGAGAATACCTTAACGCGCCTTCAAGAGCAGGATCGCAATTTTTTAAACAAACAACAATTTCTTTTGAGACTGGAGAATAATCCAAAAAATAGTCATAATCCTTCTTAATCAGCTGCTTGATTCTTTTTGCATCTTTAATACCGACAAACGTGAATCCAACGTTCTTTTTAAAAATACAACAATGCGCGTCTTTTTGACATTTTTTACAATTGTTTTCAAAACTATTTTCTAGATTATTTTTTAAATTGTTTTTAAAATTCATTTTAAAAAAGAAGATAAGCTTGTTAATAAGCTTGACTATTTTTGATACTCAAAACCAGAATAAATCAGGTCAATTCCCTCTTGAGAATCTTATGGGCCTCATTTAATTTCTTAAACTTTTCCCCATCCCCTCCAGGCATATCAGGATGCAAATCCTTAGCTAGCTGCTTATATGATTTATTAACATCAGCCATTGTAAAATTCTCTTTAATGCCAAAATAATCTCTAGCTTCTTTTCTTTTATCCTCAATATCGGTCTCTTCTAAAAAATCTAGAGAAAAATCTTCATAACTCTTACGACCTTCAAGAACATCAAGCACGCTTAAGCAAATAATTTTATTGACCACAAACAGGTTATCTATAAATCTTTTTCCAGAATAGCTGTAATAATGATGCCTTTCATCATGATACCATGAAACAAAAGCTGGTTTTTTTATCAAAGGCATACTTTCATAACTGACATCAATATTATCTTCATTCACGCCAATCTTTTTTAAAGCGTTTATTATGTTATTTGTAAAAGCTACTTCTCTTCTGTTAAAAGAATCTTTAACACTAACATCCTCAAATTCATATCCTTTCAATGATAACTTTGTCATATTCATTTCTCCCAATAATTAAGCTCTATAATTTTCTCTAAATATCCAAAAGAAAACAAACCCGATTAATTTGATTGACCAAACTATCGAAAAAATGGCCCAACCATATTATTAAAATCTAATATTTGCATTCCTGGTTTAATCTATATGAAAAGTCCATGAACCTGTTATAAAGGTTTCGTAAAATCTGCCAGATTTATGAAAATAATAGCCCCGCGCGGATTCGAACCGCGGTCACAAGGTGCCTCTAAGCTAATTTTAAGCCAAGCCTGAAATATTCGCTGACCAGAGCCTTGTATGATTGGCCTCTACACTACGGGGCTTTCTTGTAGCCCGAATTAGCCTTGTTATTTAAAAGAGTTGTGGCTTCTTTCTTTGTCAGCCCTTGATTAATGAGATCTTGATATGGATCTAAACCAGCAAACGATTCAGATAGGGGTATTTTTTGTTGATTAACTTCAAATCCCTTTACGATAAGTTCTTCAATCCATTCAGATCTATTCGTGCTTATTGGTTTTGATGCTAAAATTTTCTCTGCCAAATAGTTCGGCAAAGTTATAGTAAATTGCGTAACCATTTTTACCTCCTAAAAATCTATTGTAATATATGTGTAATCTAAGTTCTATATAAATGTTTCTTTTTAATTTAAAAAAATAAAGCCATATATGAAAATAAAAAGTTATTTATACTTACACTTACATTACAATTGCTAAAAAATAAAAATGGTGATAAAATGACTAAATCCGTTCATGTAACTGTTGCAGATTGGGTATGGGAAGAAATAGTCGAGAAAAGACCAAAAAAC
>JAUYGA010000184.1 GCA_030690755.1 Nanobdellota archaeon | reverse complement strand
AGCAACTGATTCTTTGGCCACATGCGAGGTTCCGATTATTGTGATGTTTTTGTATTTCATTTTTATATTTGATTTTGGCTGTATTAAAAATTGGATATTTAAAGATGTATTTCAATGTGTTGGCCTTTCTTTTAATACTTTTTTGTGTTTTTGGGCTTTTTAGCCCTTATAATAGAAAAATATAAATACTAATATAACTACCCTGAAATTAAGAAAATTTTTATGGACTTTCATTTGTATTTGTTAAGAAGGTCATTTAGAAGGTATTAAGGAGGCGGTTTTGATGATAATGAAACTTAAAAAAGTGAGTGAGACATTTGAGATGAAGGTTTTTACAGATGGCGGAGATTACTTCGGAGACGTTGATGAATGTCTTTTAGGCAATAACAAGGTTTCTGCTTGGAGAATACGGGCGACAAAAGGTTCATCCCTTTCAAAATCACTCGGCAGCGCAAAAGGCGTCATTGTGCCGCATCAGCTTGTCAAGTCAATCGGCGACATAATGATAATAAACAGGAATGCTGCGCCTTCTTATTCTGAAGAAGAGGAAAACTAAATCTAAAAGAGTTTTTTTCTTTTTTTTGACTTTTTTTATTAAAAGTTTACAAGAATTATCTTACTTCTTCAACCATGTCAAACATTGATTTAAGACCTGTTTTTAGGGATTTTGGCTCTGTTATGCGGTTATGGACATTAGGCCTTATGATCCATTTAAGGTCTGTTTTTGATTCAGGATTTACAAAATGGAATGTTAAGAATGGAAAATCAACAAAATCTTTCCAGTTTTTGATTAGGAACTCAAGATTTATTTTTTTGTTAAATACAGCTATAGTTATGCGTTCTTCCTTGTTTAAGTTTCTTAGAAAACCTTCATCTCTCAGTTCTGGAACTATAAAATAATAGGATTTGCCTTCTTTAAGGGTTACTGTTATCTTGTCGCCCTGTTCATCTATTGAGACTATCTTGTCGGCATCCTTCTGTTTTATGAAATGCATTACCCATTCCCTTAACATCTCTTTTTTGTCCATCTTTTACCTTTATTTTTTTCTTAATTCTTCGCTTTCAGTTTATAAATTTTATCCAGAAATTTGTAAAAAAGGCCATTAGTTCAAATAATCTGATTTTAGAGGTCTGGAAGCATTTAGAACAAGATTCTATTGTAATCAACTGCATCAACTGCCGCCTATTTTCGCTGTTGCTTGTTGTTTTTCTGCAATTTCAGTTTCTTTACTTGCAGAGGTATTGATTAGGTCTAAATTACCATTGCAGCTTTCATCCAGTATTGGTTCAGGATATTCATAGATCTTGCCTGCATAGTTCTGCAAGATTATCTTATCACTATCCTGGTCTATTACATAATTCGGGCCGACAATGACTTTTTCTCCGTTATTTTCTATTGCAAAATGCGGGACTGCTAATCCTGAAGTGAAGCCTCTGAGCGATTTTATGAGTTTCATGCAATTTCTTGTCTTTGTTTTTACAGAATTGCCATTTGAGTCAAAAGCGATATAGCTAGGTTTTATCCTGAGTTTTAGCAATTTGTGCATTAATTCTCTTATGACTATGGGATTGTCGTTTTCTCCTTTGTAAACAGTGGTATTGTTGCAAAGTACAAGGCCATTGTCTTTCATCATAGCGATTGCTTTTTCAGTTGTTTCGTTTATCTGGTCAGCTCTGTTGAAACAGGTATTTATGAATAATGGTGTGTTCTTTTTTAGTTCGACGCATGCTTCTTGCGTTATTTTTTCAGGATTTTCAGATATAATTTTGCTGTTTATTACAAGTATGGCCTCTTTATTTAATGCTCTTACCTCAGCAATTTTTGTCAGGTCATCAATGTCTGACTTAAGGATGATTACTTGAACATCTTTATTTTTTAATTTTTGGATGTCTTCGTCAGATTTTATTTTGACAATTTCTTGGTTTTCATTGGTTTTTTCATAATCAGGGATAAGAGGGATTTTGCCACCGCCGCCAGGCGCATCAATTATGTAGTAGGGTGTTGGCAAATCTGCTTCAAACATTCTCAAGTTGTTTATTATTTCAAGGCTGTCTTTGACTTTTGTTCTGAAATGGTCTGTTCCTTTTGTAAGGTCTGCTTGATAAATGTAATATGGGTAGACTCCGGTTTTCATAAGGCCGTATGTTAACTCTTTCATTACCTCTTTGTTATCATTAACATCTCTTAATAGAACTGTCTGGTTGCCTACTGGAATTCCTGCATCAACAAGCATTTTAAGCGCGTTTTTGCTTTCTTCTGTAAGTTCTCTTGGATGGTTGAAATGGACATTCACAAAAACTGGATGGTATTTGCTTATTATCTGGCAAAGTTCAGGTGTTATTCTCTGAGGAAGAGTGCATGGGACTTTTGTTCCAATCCTTATTATCTCAACATGTTCAATTTTTCTTAGTTCTTTTAGTATGAATTCTATTCTTTCATCTTTGAGGAGAAGCGGATCTCCGCCAGAAAGAACAACATCTCTTACCTCTTTATGCTCTCTTATGTAGTCAATTCCTTTCATTGTTTGTTCTTTGAATATTGCTTTGAAAGGATCGCCTACGCGTCTTTTTCGTGTGCAGAATCTGCAATACATTGCGCATCTGTTTGATACGAGAAGAAGTACACGATCAGGATATCTGTGTGTCAATCCGGGGACTGGGCTGTCTTCTTCTTCATGTAGCGGGTCAACTAGTCCATGTTTGTCTGTTATCTCGTTTATATGAGGTATGCATTGGTTCCATATAGGATCATTTTTCTCTTTTATGAGGTTAAAATAGTATTTATTGATGCAAAGAGGATAACGCCTTATAACTTCGCGAATCTCTTGCTTTTCTACTACATTGCAGTTTCTTGCAAGCCGTTCAGAATTTGTTATGCTTTCTTTTAGTAATTCTTCCCATTCAGGCATAAAAAAAAGGCACCTCGTTTAGAACGTCCAGAGTTAGAATCTGTTTTGACGTAGACTTAGAATTAGCTTTCATACTATGATTTTGATAAGGTTGTATCAACTCTTTTTTCATTTTGCGCACAAGTTTTTTTATCGTCTATCTTTTTATAAATAATATGATGTATTGCTTATTTAAATACTTTTTCTTTTTAAGTTTATTTTGGTTTGTTTTAATTTTGTTTGATCTGCTTTTTGTTGGCGATTAATGCGGTTTATTTTTCAGAAAAAGATTTTTATCTATTTTTTATTGAATACAGAAAACAAAAAGGACATTTTTGTTTGTTTTTTAAATTATTTTTTTAACTTCTTATTCACCAAATTAGTTTTTAATTTTTTTATGGGTTATTGGTCTTTTTTCTTTGTTTGATTTATTTGCTTTTTTTTCTTTCAATAAACCAATCCCAGACAAAGTACATTATCAAAGCGAATAGTGCTCCAAATAAGAACCATGGTGCATAGTTGATTTGTGTAGATGCAATATTAGAGTAATAATTCTGCGCAATCCCTGTTGCGCTTGCTGCAGAGTCGGTTAATTGCGCAGGTGCAGCCGCAGAGGCAGCTAGCTTTGCGGATCCTTCACCTAAAGTTTCAATGCCTCTTTCCTGTATTAAAGAGTCTGTCGTTGCTTTTTGCGCAGAAGCGAAAGCATTTCCCTGCATCACTTTTGAAAATAATTGGACAAAACTTGCCGCGACCAGAGATATGAGCGCAACTGGAAGGATTTTCTTTAATTTCTCGATAAATTTTTCTGATGTCGAAGGCGCGATTATTATCAGCTTGTTTGATAAGGAATAGTGATTCACTTCCTTTCCTTTCTCGCTGTAATGGAATTCATCTGCCTGAACAAGTTTCGCATCCATCAGATGCTTCATATTATAGTGGACTGTTGATATTGGTAATTTAAGCGCTGTTGCAAGTTCTGTTTCTGTGATGGTCTTATTGCCTTTTGCGCTCATATAATCAAGTATTTTTCTGGCAGTCTCATTACTGATAACTTGCGCCAGTTTTTTTGACTTGTCTTCCTTTAAAGAAAACAATAAAAAAGATTCTTGTGCCATGATTTAATTAGGTTATATGGGTATTTATAAATAGTTTTTGATAGTTTTAATTTGATTTAAACATATAGTCATATGATCTGTGAGTACAATGCGGGTTTCAAACAGGTTATAATCAGAAGAAAGCAAGTTCTAACTAGAAGATTTTTAAATAAACAAGCATACCCAAGTCAAATGAAGGAAAACAACATACATGAAATAATTCTTTCAACAAAAGAGAAAGAGGAACTTGTCGATATAACTGAGGAAGTAAAGAAAGCGGTAACTCTTTCTAAGGTAGTTGAAGGTATATGTGTGGTTTATGCAGTTCATTCAACTGCAGCTATAATGATAAATGAAAATGCTGATGTTAATCTTCAAAAGGATGTTATAAAGGCAATAAACAAGATGGTTTTGCAACATGACAATTATGCTCACGATAAGGTAGACGATAATGCTGCGGCGCATATAAAGGCCACATTGATAGGGCCTTCAAAAACAGTTCCGATAATTGACGGGGAGTTGACTCTTGGAAGCTGGCAGGATATTTTCCTTTTTGAGTTTGATGGTCCTAGAAAAGAAAGGAGGATAATAGTGCAAATAATAAGCCAATGAATTTTTCAATAGAATCAGATTTTTGATGGAATTAAAATCATTAAATTTTAAAATAACCTGCATATAATTTAAAAATACTAAGATAATAGGCAATAAAAAATATAGATAACAACCATAAGATAATATAAAATCTAGAAATTTAGAAGGTGGTACTTTTGCAATGCGACATTTGCGGTAAGGAAACCCAACTATATCTTACTGAAATAGAAGCTTCTAACTTGAGTGTTTGTTCTGATTGTTCTAAATTTGGCAAGGTGCTTCGTAAGTTGGTGAGTGAAAAAAGAGAAAAGCCTAAGCAGAATGTAATTAAGCAAGAAGAAGAATCAGTTGAGGAAGTGGTTGAAAATTATGGAAGTATCATAAAAAACAAAAGAGAAAAATTGGGTTTGACGCAAAAAGAACTTGCAACAAAACTTGCCGAGAAAGAATCATTGCTTCAGAAGATAGAAACAGAGAGTTTTGAACCATCAATCGCTTTGGCCAGAAAAATCGAAAGAATTCTTGGATTGAAACTTATCGAGGAAGTGAAAGAAGAGCAGATAAATCCGATAAAAGATAAGAACGCTGTTCTGACTATTGGAGACTTGATTAATATAAAAAAAAGATGATTCTGCTTCCTATCAAAAAGCATTTTAGTATGTGCATAGCATCCTAAGGTCAAAATTCCTTTAATAAAAATAGCGACGAGCGTCGCGGGGATGCATTTAAAGAAAATAATATTTACCGAAAATCCAGCCAACCATGGCGGCCGACGGACATTTTCTGCAGAAAATGTCCTACGCGACACTCCGTAGGAGCCAACCCTCGTCGCGTCGGCGCCATGGCTGGATTTTCTTAAGCGTTGCGTGGAGTGAGACTTACGAAGTAATGTCTCACACTAACGCAGGTATCGCTGAGTGTAACGAACGCGATACCAGAGACTATGTCTCTGAGCATCTTTAGGGTGCAACCCTAAGTTGAGAAGATGCTATGCGCATACGCATTTTACTAAGAAGTTTGCTGATGCAGGGTTTTTGCCCAAATCTCCTCAAATCTGCTAAAATCTCCAACAAAATTTAAAAAGATACCTGGCTTATTCCAGTTCTATGATGGATTGGGCTCAGATAATTCAAAGCATAATATATTTCATTTCTTTATTTTATGTAGTTTTTTGGCTTATAGTTCTGCTTGATACTGAGGATAATAAAAAACAAAAATTAAAAGAGACGCCTGAAGTCAGCATTGCTATCCCTGCTTA
Source organism: Nanobdellota archaeon (assembly GCA_030690755.1). Taxonomy (GTDB): domain Archaea; phylum Nanobdellota; class Nanobdellia; order Woesearchaeales; family JAUYGA01; genus JAUYGA01. Next base: position 5,020 of record JAUYGA010000184.1, on the reverse strand, counting down.
CAATGAGGAGGATAATATTGTTGGCACATTAAAGGCGGTTTCTGCGCTTAACTATCCTAAGGATAAGATAAAACTTATTTTTATAGATGATGGTTCAAAAGACAAGACATATCAAAGAGCGCAGCAGTATTTAGAATCTTTAAAAAGAAAGTTTGACTATAAAGATGTAATCATGCTGAAACAGAAGAATCAAGGCAAGTATGCGGCCATGAACAATGCATTGAAACATGCAGATACAGAATTTTTTGCAACGCTTGATTCAGATTCTTTTCCAGAAAAGAATTCTTTAATCAATATAATGGCTATTTTTGAGGATAAGGACATAAAAGGCGCGTCTTCAATTCTTAAAATTTACAAGCCGACAAATGTTCTCCAGAAAGTGCAATCATTTGAATATGCTGTTAATCACTTCTACAAGAAGCTCATATCAAAAGTTAATGCCATACATGTAATGCCTGGTCCGTTATCAGTTTATAGGACAAGTATCATAAAGAAAATAGGCGGTTTTAAAGACGCCCACAAGACAGAGGATATGGAAATTGTTCTTAGGATGCAGAAAAAACATTATAAGGTAATCCAATGCGAGGACTCTGTTGTTTACACAAAAGCGCCTTATAGGTTAAAGGAACTTTATAACCAAAGGCATAGGTGGAATTATGGTTCATTCAGGAATGTCATGGATTATTCAGATATGATGTTCAGAAGAAAGTATGGGGATTTCGGATTTTTTCAGTTGCCGATGATTTTGTTATCTGGGTTTTTAGGGATAATCCTCATTGGTTTAATAGTGATGGATATTATCAAATCTGCAATTCCGACATTTAAGATGCTGCAGATGTTTAATTTTAATCTTTTTGAATATTACAAAAATACTCATTTTAACATAATCTGGTTGGATCTGGATTTAAGGATTTTTGCGACGGTTATGGGTTTTTTCATACTTAGCATGATCATAATATGGCTGTCATTTAAAACATATAAAGAAAGATATACATTGAAAAAAACAATTCCTTTTATAGCCTACCTGTTTTTTTATTATATCTTCCTTGCAATTGTTTGGCTGGGAGTGTTTAAAGATATGATGCTCGGAAAAGGAACGCGGTGGAAAAAGTGAGAGAATTTAATAAAAAAAGATATTTGCTTGCATTTTTGATAACATGCGCGATATTTTTCCTTGGGTTTTTTCTAGGTTTTTTTATGGATCTGAATAGAATAAACTATTTTCAGACTATAAATGAAGAGAACAAGATGAACTTAAGAAGTTTGCAGCTTCAGTACGAGCTTGTCAAAAGCAATAATATCAACAACCAATGTCAGGGATTCAGATTTATGTTTAATAGGTTCATAACAGAGCTGGAAAACAACAGGGAAAGACTGGAGATATACACAAAACAGGCAAAAGTAAAGCCAGAAGAGTTTGATATGTTAAAGAGGGAGTATTTCCTTTCTCAAATTAATTTTTGGCATGTGTCAAAAAATCTTAAAGAAGCATGTCCTGAAAATTCTGATTTTGTTACAATAATATACTTCTATTCAGATAAGACTAAGTGCCCAAGGTGTCAGGATCAGGCGCAGGTGCTTGATTATTACAAGTTAAAACTTAAGGAAAATCTGCTCATATTTGCGCTTGATGAAGAGTTTGAAGATAAAGAACCGTCAATAAGTCTTCTAAAACAGGCCTATGATGTGCAGGCTTATCCTACTTTGATAATAAATGGCGGAGAGCTTAAGTATGAGGCAGTGATAGACAAGGAACAGATGCAGAAAGTCCTTTGCAATCTTTATAGGACCAATGCGACAAGAAGCTTAATATGTCAATAAAAAAAGTCAAAAAGTAATTCAACAATGTGGTTGTCATTTGCTTAAGTATTCCCAGATTTCGCATTCTTCGGATGAATAGATTTTTCTAAAATCCTTTGGTGCATTATTCAATAAGAATAGCAGTCCCTGATCTTCTTTGGACCAGACAAGACCCTTTTTCATTTCAGCGGTGATGAAGATATAAGAAACATCATATTTGTCAATAAAATCTTTTGCGTCTTTTAACCTTCTTGTCTGGAAGAAAATTTCAGAGTCAGATTTTGCAATAGCAGAAGATCTGGTTGGTTTTAATATGTCTGTTACTGTGACAAAATCAAAGTTTTGTAAAAAGTGTGAATATGAGTAATGTGAAAAAACAACAGGCGTCCTTCCAGATGAATGTTCCTTAAGGAAATACATTGCTTCAACATCTTGTTTTGACGGCTGCAGATATGTAACCCTGTTTACATAGGACAAAGTTGAGAATAAAAGCCCGCAGATGAGAACTATTCCTGTCAAGCTTTTAACAAGGTCAACACTCCACTTTAGTTTGAATAAGAATAGCAGGCCGTTTGCTGCAAGGATGCAGATGAAAAAATTCAGATAGATATTGATTGACGGGTCCACATATATCGATAGGATTAATGCAATCATGGTGGTTATGAATAAGAAATAATTCTGATTTTCACCTCTTTTCCACATGACAAAAACCCCGAAAATCATCAACAGCAAATTGAAAATTCCAAATCCTGCGAGCCCTCCCAAGTCAGAGATAAATTCTTCAACAGGATTGAGCTTCAGATAAGAATAATATGACGTAATTGTCATATTATCTGAAAACAGGAATATCGAGGATAGTATTAAAACCGCAAATGCCAGGAAATAAATATGGTTTTTCTTGTTTTTATTTTTGAAATAAACATAATAAATAAGCAAAACCGCAAAAAACATTGCTGGGAATATCCCGAATGAGGGTATCAGCAAAACCAAAGGAAGCGATAGATAAGAGATTTTCTTTTCTGTTTTGTATATCAGCAGGTAGAATGCCAAAAGCAAGACAAGGACTGCTAAACAGTTCGGCGTTGAGGATGTGAATGTGTGTATGAACAAAGGGGAGAGTATTATCATGAATGAGATGATAGTTCTCTGCAGCAAAGGCATGTTGAATTCTCTCATGATAAAAAAGAAAATTATTATTGATGCAAGTCCTAGAAATATAGGGATTGCAATCTGCGCAAATGTGATTCCAGTTGCCATTGAAATTAAGCCGAGCAGTATGTGATAGGGACTTGCTTGATATACTCTTCCTCCAAATATCAGATTATCATTACTAGAGAAAAAGAAGTTCGGGGATGCAGAACGTTCATAACCAGAAATCCTATTATGGTAATAGCTTGCATCCGATGCAGGAAAATCAAAATTGCCAAAATAAGCATGTCTTGACAAAAAAATAGAAGATAAAATCATTGTTGCTAACAGAAATATGATTATAAGCGCATTTCTTTCTGTAAGATGTTTTATAAAGGTTAATTTGTGTTTTTTGGCCATTTTTTGCACCAACTGCCGATTTAAGTCAGCAGTATTTATTATTTTAAATTATCAAATTGTTTCAGTTATCTTGCACAGCGGTTTATAGACTTTGACATCATCTGATGAGTAAACCAGGCTAAAACAGTTTTTTTCAGCATACTTTAAGTCTGAAACGCCAAATTCACGTTCAGCGCTTCTTGAAATATAAATATACTTAACTTCGTACTTGTTCAATAATTGGTTGGCGTCAACAGAATACAGCGTTGTGAAGATATCTGTGACATCAATATACCTTTGTCTAGCATCATTGACAAGGAGATAATTATTATCTATCACATTTTTTCTAGTTGCATAATAAGAGATGAGATTTCCGTCTTCTGGAGCAGAAAGTATTACATCCTGCGGCACAGAATTTGATTCCAGCCAGTCTAATGCGGCAATTTCATTTTTAGACGGCGCTCTTCCTATTTCTTCCAATCCATAATGGACTGATGGGTAGATTGAGGTTAATGCAAATAATGCGATAAGCAGGAAAATCAGGAAACTTTTGTATCTGTGGATATTGCTTTTGTCTATCAAGTTTGAAAATGAGACATAGTAGTAGCTAAAAAGGAGCGTAAGAACTGCGCCAAGATATATCAAACCAATTTCTGGGCGTATCAATTTTAGCCAAAGCAGAAATGCTACAGCCATTGAGAATGCAATTAGGATGAAAATCTGTATTTTTTTCTCTTTAAACAGTGTTTTGTAAATTATATAAATGCCAAGCGCAAAAGGGATAACTCCTATTTGGTAAACTGCTTCCAAAACATTTATGTTTGTGAAATAATTGTCAAGTATCTCTAAAGGAATGTTTTGCCATACCACATAATGGCCATGAAATAACAAAGCTCGCTTAAATGCAATGAAATTAATCCATATCACCAAGAATACAGAGAAGAGGATGATTTCAAGTTCGGCTTTATTTGTTGGTAGATTCTCCAGTTTGATAAACAGCCAATATAACAGAAGACCTAAAATCAGGATTATTATTGTCTGATGAGCTAAAACGAGGAAAAATAGGGTTATGACATAGTAGGTGCTGTATTTTTTATCTTCTTTCAATCTCAGGAAGAAATAGAATGCAAGGAACAATAACGGTATAACTAAAGATAATTCTGAAACATTATTTAAGGTCTTGTAAAAAAATATCGGGATGAATGCTGAAATAAAAGCGGCAAATAAAGCTCCATCTCTTCTCTTGATCATATGCTTTGCAATATAATACATTATGAAAACAAGGGAGCTTGCCATTACATTCGGGATGATTTTTGCAGCAATCCATGTTGGCATGAACAGAGAAAAAAATGCTATGATGTAATGAAACATCGGCAGGAAATTAATAGCTCTTCCGCCAAAACTCAAATCATCATATAAAAAAGGAACACCTGTCTCTTTGATATTTTCGATTTCTCTGAGGTTGAAATAAGCATCATTGCTGAAATGCGATGTTTGGAAAGCAAGATAAAGCCTTAGAGAGAGCGCAAACAAGAATATTGCAATCAATACTGCGCTGTATTTTGTGAAAGTGTATTTCTCTAATCTTATCAGTTTCTTGAGCTTCATATGATAATCCAGGTGTTTGGTATTTAAAAAGGTTTAGAAATAAAATGCATGTAAATCGTGTGTGGGACAGTAAACCGAACAGTCA
>JAUYGA010000176.1 GCA_030690755.1 Nanobdellota archaeon | reverse complement strand
ATTCATCGGTATCAACGTTCTCAATGCATTTTACTACCCCCCATGTCATTACGGCATTAACGAATGGTTCCGTAGGGCGAAATCCTGTTTTAAGTATAGAGGGTAAAGCTGTCAAACTCTTACAGAATTTAGCAGTTTGCATCAATATGCTGACATTTTTTATTTTTCTTTGACCTGTATAATTTTTATTTTTGATCCCTTTTGCAGTAATATCTGCAATTTTTTTTATACTAATATTATCATGATTTAAGAGTGGATTTAAGTATTCAAGAAGAAGCCAAGATTCAAATTTGTTTGACATTAAATCTAATGCTCTTATCCCTACTAAAGCTGTATATTCATCATTTTCTTTTTTGAGGAACAAATTAAGATACTTTAAATCATCCCTATCAAGTGAGCCGCTTAAAATATCACTAACCTGAAAGAGTACCATAATCCACGATTTTTTATTCTCGTCAACTACATCTCTGAGCAATTCAACTACTTTAGGTTTGCCATATTTAATTAATTCGGATAAAACTTGGACAGTGAACCATGGATTCATCAATTTATAATTTTTTTCTATGTAGTTTATTGATTCGTTTGTGTTTAATTGCCTTATTATATTCAAATGATCTGTTGTGCTAATATGTTGATACCCTGTTCCCCATTTGTCATTATATACTTTAATATAATACTGTCTTAATGATTTATCAGTAATTAAACCCACTATTTCATTGAAAAAGCTAATGTATTCATCAGATTGTATATTTAAGTTATTCATATACCCTACAACTACTTCAGCAAGTTGCTTATCTTTTTTTACAAGCTCCCTCCAAATTTCTAAGCTTTTGTCAGGATGCTTTTCTGCGATCGGTATAGCTGAAAAAGCCACTCCCTCTAAAACACTTTGGTCAGTATATGATTTTATTATTTTATGAAACACTTGAAATGACTTGCCTTCGTCGATTTCATGAATTTTATTAAAATATTCTCCATATTTTGAAATGAAAGTCGTTACAACCTGAATATTCTCTGATAGAATAAATTTATCAAATAATTCGAAAATTCTTGTAGTTTCTATTTTATTAGAATCATCTTTTAAAATTTCGTTAATTATGAATACATAATAAATATTATCATCAGGTGCCCTTAAAAAATATTCAATAATCTCGTCATTAATTACCCCATAATTTTTAATTAAACCGTAACTCTGCTTAAATTAAGTAATACGTCCATTTTACAAGCTTTGTAAAGTTTGATATTCCTCCAAAATAAAAATCTTCTATTTCTTGATTTTTAATTATTGTTTTTCTTAAATTCTATGCGAAAGATTTATATCATCATATTACTTAATTAAGTAATATATGGCAAATCATCCTGATTGGGTAAAAAAATATCAAGAAAAAGGGACGCAAGCAGTGAAAATAAAGGAAAACTATTACCTGTACAAGATAACAAGCGTCTGGGATCCAAAAAAAGGCAGAGCAAGGAAAGTAACTGAAAAATATTTAGGAAAAATTACTCCCGACGGGATAGTCAAGCCGAAACAAGAGAGAATTATCGAAGGATTAAATAATATTACTGTCAAAGAATTTGGAGCTTCATACTTTATAAATTCGATAGCCTCAAACATCATTGAATTATTGAAAGAAAATTATCCAGCCCTCTGGAAAGAGATATTTGTTTTCTCAACAATGAGGCTTTTCCATTCATCTCCTCTGAAGAACGTTTCGCACTATTACAATTCCTCACATCTATCAGATGTATTTCCAGATGCAAAAGTCTCTCCGAAAAGTCTCAGTGAGTGGCTATTTTCTGTCGGAAAGGAAAGAGGAAAAATGGTCGATTTCATGAAAAATTTCGTTGAAGGATCAGAATTCTTAGTCATTGATCTCACGCATATTTTTTCTCTTTCAGAAAATATCATTTCAGCAACGACCGGGCATAATTCCGAGGAGGATTATACTCCACAAATAAATTTAGTCCTTCTTTATTCTCTGGATAAATTACAGCCATCTTTCTTTAGGCTGGTTCCAGGAAGCATAAGAGATGTCTCCGTTATTCCAGTTTCACTGAAGGAAGCTGGAGTTAAAAAAGCAGTAATTATAGGCGATAAAGGTTTTTTCTCTGACGACAATATCAAATTCTTGGAAACTGAAGAGCTCGATTACATTCTTCCTCTGAAAAGGAACAGTTCACTTATAGACTATTCGCCAATACAATCAGGCGATAAAAAAAGCTTCGATGGTCATTTTTTGTTCGAGAAACGAGTGATATGGTATTATGAGAGGGAAAAAAATAATCGAAGGATAATTGTCTTCCTCGATGAAAAACTGAAGGCAGAAGAAGAAAAGGATTTTATCACGCATGTCGATAATAAAAAGAAACCCATGGATGATTATTTTGACCGGCAATTCAAGATAGGTACAATTGCTGTTATAGCAAAAACATCATTCAACGCTGATGAAGTCTTTGAATATCTAAAAGCCAGAGTGGAAATTGAGTCTCTATTTGACACTTTTAAAAATTTGCTCCATGCTGACAGGTCGTATATGAGAGATGAAGCTCATCTTCAGGGATGGATGTTTGTAAATTTTGTGTCACTGCTTCTTTATTATAAAATATACGAACTACTGATCAATAAAGACCTTTTGGCAAACTGTTCCCCCAAAGATGTTATTCTTCATTTATCCAGAATCTACAAGCTTAAAATTGAGGGAAAATGGATTCTATCTGAAATTCCAAAAAAATCCAGAAAAATCATAGAAAAATTGGACTTTACAGTACATATTACTTAAAACAGGCGGAGTTACGGGTTAAATTATACAAAGCTGAGTGGTTACATCATAAATTTGGTTATGATGTTGAAGATAAAGAAGCACACACACAGAAAGCATGGTTTGCCGATTTATCGGATCTAAAAGACCACATTATCTATGGTCCTTACGAAGAATTAGACGAACAGGGAAATTATATT
>JAUYGA010000172.1 GCA_030690755.1 Nanobdellota archaeon | reverse complement strand
CCCAACAACCCAAGGCTCATGAACTTTAAACTCATAAAAAACTGGAATTTTAAAACCATGACGCTTCAATAAAAAATCAACAAAAGAAACCATTTGATTAATCTTGATATTGCATAAAAGCCGACATTTGATAAGTGAAGGATTAATTATCGGCCCATTCATAGTCCTATATACCCAGCTAGCGTGAACTGTGCATTGATCAATTGGAGAAGTTAATTTATTTAAACGCATCATCTTGTTTTTACAAATTTCAAGCTGCGCAGCATAAATTTTAGCATCCCGTTCAAGCTCTTTTATTCCTGAATCTGACTCCATACTTTGCTTTATATGAATAATATTATGGGAATAATATTTATAGATTTCATCTTTTAAACGAGAGACAGAAACAGTGTCCACATCAAGAAATCTATTCTCATGTTCACCTAAATATCTTGCTAAATTTATCAGATCCCATTCTAGTTTTTGCCTATAAACCATAATCAAAAGAACAGATTGCAAATATATAAAACTTTATGTTGTCATCAAAAAAATCCGCATTACTTTTATAAATGAAAACATTTTATCTGAATGAAAATGGCCCTTAAATTTTACGACACGATGAAACGGGATAAAGTCGAGTTCAAGTCAATTAAGCCTGGCTTTGTAGGAATGTATACTTGCGGCCCGACCGTCTATAATTATCCGCATATCGGAAACTATCGGGCTTATGTTTTTGAAGACATTCTTAGAAGGTATCTTGAATATAAAGGTTTTAAGGTTAAACAGGTCATGAACCTTACAGATATTGATGATAAGACAATCAAGGGTGCGATTGCAAATAATGTCTCTTTGGACAAATTCACCGAACCGTTCATAAAAGGTTTCTTTGATGATTTGAAAACCTTGGGCGTTGAACCTGCAGAAGTTTATCCTAGGGCGACTGAGCACATCAAAGAGATGGGCGACATAATAATAAAATTGATAAACAAAGGATATGCTTACAAAGGCGAAGACGGAAGTTATTATTATTCTGTTTCTAAATTCAAGGATTACGGAAAACTTTCTCATATAAAAGTCGATGAATTAAAAGCAGGAGCGCGAGTCAAACAGGACGAATATGAAAAAGAACAGGCCCATGATTTTGCTTTGTGGAAAGCCTGGGATGAGAATGATGGTGATATTTTCTGGCACGACCCTGTTTTAGGGAAAGGCAGGCCAGGCTGGCATATTGAATGTTCTGCCATGTCGATGAAGCATCTTGGAGAGACTTTTGACATCCATACTGGCGGTGTTGATAATATGTTTCCTCATCATGAGAATGAGATTGCCCAATCAGAAGCAGCAAATGGAAAGAAGTTTGTCAATTATTGGCTTCACTGCGAATGGCTTCTTGTTGAAAATAAGAAGATGTCAAAGTCGCTTGGAAATTTTTACACATTGAGGGATTTGATATCAAAAGGACATGATGCTAAATCAATAAGATACCTTCTTGTCTCGTCACATTACAGGCAGCAGCTTAACTTCACTTTTGATGGTCTGACTGCTTCAAAGCAGACTTTAGAAAGATTGCTCGAATTCATGAGAAATCTCAGGCATGTTCTGCAGAATTCAAGCGCATCTGACAATAGCGCTGTGCAGAAAATCGTAGATGAGACTGAAAAAGAGTTTGAGAAAGCGATGGATGATGACTTAAATACACCTGTCGCGCTTGCTTCAATTTTTGACTTTATGAAGGAAATAAACCGTCTGATTGGTTCTGGAGATTTAAGCAAAGATAATGCAGAACTTTGCATTGCGCTTATGGAAAAATTCGATAAGGTCCTCGGAATTTTGCAGGAAGATGAAGATATTCCTGAAGAGATAAAAAAGCTGGCAGATGAAAGAATCCTCGCGAGAAAAAACAAGAATTGGCAGAAATCCGATGAGTTGAGAGATAAAATCAAGGCCCTTGGATTCATTGTAGATGATGCAAAAGAAGGCTATAAAATAAAAAAGATTAAATAAATGATAGGTGCATAGCATCCTAAAGTCAAAATTCCTTTAATTTAAACCAACGACGAGCGTCGCCGGGGGAAGACCCAGGCAATTGTGAGCGAGTGACTGCATGCGAGTCGCTCGCATGCTCGTGACAAGTCACGAGCTCACTCGCAAGTCACTGGGAGGCAGCTCCTTTGACTAACTCATCAAGAATTTTGAAGATGCTATGCACAGATAAAAAGAAGAAAATATCAGTAATATCAAACATTCAAAAGAGTAAAAATGGATGAAGAAATAATAAAAGAAATGGAAATGAACAAGAAAGGCGGAGCTTATATTTCCACGTCTCAGTTTCTAAAGGGAGATGTTCCTAAAGAGAAGTTTTGGAAGTATTTTGTTCAGTTTGATGCAAAAGATCATTGGAACTGGATCTGCCTGGCGGTGGCGGTTTTCTTGTTCTGGTGGAGCTTTAAGACGATGATTTCTGCTTTTTCATAAAAAATAATTGCCTAGCAAATAAATACGATAAACATAAAGAGAATTCTATCCGACGATTGTTATTTTAAGTGTTTCATTAAGCTGTATGTTTGCTTTCCCAAATTCTACTTTCTTTGCTCTTGCAGTGGCTTTTATGTCATCCATCATCAGGTCAAATTTATTCTTTAAATCAGCAGGGCATTCTATAACTAAACTTGAAATTTCCTCTTTAAGCGAAATCTGCTGTTCTGACTTGAATTTTCTGACAGCTGCGATTACTTCAACAGCAGCATCACCTGCCTTTTCAACCTCTTCGTCAATAAATTTTTCATAATATTTCGGCCATTGCGATATGTGTATGCTCTTCTTGCCATCTTTTTTGTTGAAATACATATGGTAAATCTCCTCTGTTATGTGAGGCATTATTGGAGCTATAAGCTTTAAGTTTGCAAGCAATGCATTATACAAAGCATATTGCGCAGAAAACCTCGCTTCCTTTCCGCGAGTTTGCGGATTATATAATCGGTCTTTTGCAATCTCAAGATAGTTATCGCAAAGCGTTTTCCAAAAAAACTGCTCAACATCGAATTTTGTTTTGGCATATTCATATTTCATGAATGTTTCTGTCGATTCTTTTACCAATCTGTTCAATTTTGACAAAAGCCAGCGGTCAAAATATTCTAAGTCTGCAATGCATGGCTCTTGGTTTGCATTAAAATCTTCAAGGTGCATTAATGCGAATTTTGATGCATTCCAGAGTTTTGTTGTGAATTTCATTCCTGTGACAATGTCTTTTTCTTGGAATGGCAAATCATCCCCTAACTTTGATCCTGCTGCCCAGAATCTCAATGCATCTGCTGAAAATTTATCAATGATGATCTGCGGCTCAACAATATTGCCTTTTGATTTTGACATCTTTTTGCCATGCGCATCCTGGGCATGTCCTGAGATTACAACATCAATCCAAGGATTCATTTTTTTGTGCAGCTGCGATTTGACGACAGTATTGAAAAGCCAGAATGTTATAATGTCATGCGCTTGCGGTCTTAGGCTCATAGGATTTAGTCTTTTGTATATTGGTTTGTCCTTGAACATCTCTGTTGTTATTTGCGGAGTTAACGATGATGTTGCCCAAGTATCAAGAACATCTGTTTCTGGTTTGAAAGAATTATTGCCGCATTTTGGGCATTTGCTTACAGGCGCCTTATCGACAAGCGGATCTACTGGAAGATTTTCTTCTTTTGCAAGTATAACTTCATCGCATTTTGCGCAATACCAGACAGGAAATGGAATCCCAAAATAACGCTGCCTGCTTATCAGCCAGTCCCACTGCAGCCCTTTGACCCAGTGTTCATAACGAACTCTCATATAGTCAGGATACCAATTAAGTTCTTCTCCCCATTTGAACATCTCATCTTTCAGATCAAGATATTTGATAAACCACTGTTTTGATTTTATGTATTCGACTTCTGTTCCGCATCTTTCATGGACATTTACCGCATGTTTTATCGGTTTTTGATTAACAAGAAGACCTTCTTCCTTTAAGTCGGCAATAATCGCTTTTCTTGCTTCTTTGATTTTCAGGCCTTTGTATTTGCCTGCAAGCTCAGTCATCCTGCCATCTTCTGTTATTGCCATCCTTATCCCTAGGTTATGCGCTTTCTGCCATTCCATATCTGTCTGGTCGCCGAAAGTGCAGCACATTACTATCCCTGTTCCTTTTTCAGGATTTGCGCGTTCATCGGCCATGATTTGAACATGAATATCAAACAATGGAACTTTTGCTTTTTTGCCATCAAACTTTTTATAACGTCCATCCTCAGGATGATAAAATATAGCAACACATGCAGGAAGAAGTTCTGGCCTTGTGGTTGCGACAATGAGATTTGTTATTTTTCCATTATCATCAGCAACTTTGAAGACTATGTCATTGAACATCGAATCTAGCTCTTTGTCTTGACATTCTACTTGGGATATTCCTGTCTGACATTCAGGGCACCACATTGTTGGGGCATCTTTCCTGTACTCGCGGCCCTTTTTGTAAAGTTCTATGAATGATTGCTGAGAAATTCTTTGACAGTGAGGGTTTATTGTTGTATAAAAGATGTTCCAATCGCAGCTCATACCTATTCTTTTCCAATCTGCGATATACTGCGGCCTCAATTCTTTGTCTAATGTTTCAAGACATAACTTCACAAATGCAGGCCTGTCCATGTCTTTTGCTCTGACATTTTTTGTTTTTTCTATAAGCCTTTCAGTTGGCAGGCCATTGTCGTCTGTTCCAAAAGGATAGAATACATTTTTTCCAATCATTCGCTGGTATCTTACGATAAAGTCTTGCTGAGCATAAGAAAACGCGTGGCCTATATGCATTTTTCCGCTTACTGTCGGCGGAGGCGTGTCAACAGAATAGATTTCTCTTATAGAATCATTCGGGTCAAAAGCGAATATCTTGTTGTCTTCCCAGTATTTTTGCCATTTTGGCTCTGCTATTTTTGGATTATAATTCTTTGGTTCATTGCTCTGTTGCTTAGTCTGCTGATTAGCTGAATCCTTAGATGGATTAACTAGTGATTGATTAACTGGCTTGTCATTAACTGATTTGTCAGTGTGTTTTTCATTGGAACTTGACATAAGAATAAAATAATACTTCAATTTATAAAATTATTGTAAAACTATTGCAAAATCTTGTCATTCAGAGGTTCTATAGAAATAAATTGATAAGCATTATGAGCATGTTCTCGTTCTATCCTCATAAACGAATAAGTATTGCCATCGCTCTTTTTTGGTTGAAGATAAACAGTAATGCCATCTTCACCAACTTTATCAAAATAATGCTTTAATCTTTTTTGTGTATAAACACCACCAGGTATCAGTTTCAGATGTCTCTTATTACTCAGATTAAGCATGACTGGTTTATTTTTAGTTTCGATAATCTGATCGTCCATATGTTCTATCGCTCTAAGACTATAATTTTTTACAAGATTAAATAAACCGCTATTTGCCCGCGCAAAATAAAGTCTGAAAGTCAGAGATTCTTCTTGAACAATTAAGTTGTATGTCACAAAAGAGGTATTTTCTGAATCCAACTCAATGATTCCCTGCAGCGCATTCATCTGTTTTTCAGAATAAAGTGTGCCGATCTTTAATGAAATGTCTTTGTCTCCAGAAGGAATTTTAACAGACACTATCCTGTTTGAATCATCTGTTGACACTATGAACTCTAATTTAGATTGCCCTGCGCTTGATGTTTCTCCAGTATCTGTGCTTGCCATATCTACCTCGTATCTGTAATAGCTATTGTTTTCATATTGACGATATCACACAAAACATAGTTTTGAAACAATTTATCAAATCATTTGTCAAACAGTTGATGGTCTAGCAGCGAACGCAATTTATTTATATAGCTTTCTATTTTAGCAATTTATGGATATAACGCTGATGTTTATACTAGCAGGATTCATTATATTTTTAGGTTTTTTTGGAGAGATTATTTTCAGGAGAACAAAAGTTCCAGATGCATTGTTCTTGATTATTTTCGGCGTCATAATCAGCCAAGCGCTGCATTGGATAGACCCAGTAAGATTCAACAACATTGCAGCAATTTTCACAACATTTGCTCTTGTTTTCATGGGTTTTGAAGGAGCGATAAACTTAAACATTTCAAGAATAATAAAAGGCCTTGGTAAAGGGACATTGCTTACTTTTGCAAATTTCATCATCTCTGTTTCTGTTGTAACAGTTATAGGAAAAATTAGCGGATTTTCGCTGGTTAACTCTGTTTTGTTAGGTGTCGTCTTAGCGAGCATATCTGCAGAAATAGTGATTCCTATGCTAAAAAGTCTTGGCATGAGGGAAGAGTCTGTTCTGAGTTTAACTGTCGAATCCGCTTTAGGTGACGTTCTTTGTGTTCTTAGCGCTCTTACAATAATGAAATTCATAAATATAGGGGAATTCACATGGGCTGCGTTCGGAAACAATTTCCTGCTTTATTTCATAATCTCTGTAATAATCGGAATAATCTTAGGGATATTATGGGTTTTCTTCCTTAAATTGATGGAGAATATTTCAAGATCCTACATGATAACAATTGCGTGCATGGTGCTTCTTTTCGGAATCGTAGAGTATTTCGGATATGACGGCGCTTTCTCCTGCCTTGCATTCGGTCTTGTACTCGGAAATTCAGAAATATTCCTCAAGGTTCTTAAGAAACAAGATTACACTTTCAAAATAACGCCAAACCAGAAATTCTTTTTCTCGCAAATAAGTTTCTTCATGAAA
>JAUYGA010000145.1 GCA_030690755.1 Nanobdellota archaeon | reverse complement strand
GCGAGGCAAAAATCCACATCAAATACATCTGATAAGGAATAGCATTCTCAGGAAAAAACATTGCCAAAATAAGAAGGGGTAAAGACAAAACAATGCCAATTATTAATGAAACTTTTAATTTTTTAAGCTCTTTTTCCTTTGTTATTGCCTCATGATGCTCATGCTCTGCACTATGCTCAGGATTGTACTCAGCAGCACCATAACCTTTGCTCTCTATTGCTTTCTTTATCTTTTCCAAATCAGTTTTAGATTCATCAAAATTCACAGTAGCTTTGTTTGTAGCTACATTTACATTTATGTCCTTAACGCCCTCAACTTTGCTGACTGCCCTTGAAATCATAGCAGAACAACTAGCGCAATGCATCCCGGTTATGCTTAATGTTGTTTTTTTCATTTGATACTTCTTAATTTTTATCGACTATTATTTGATTTACTTTAATTATTTAATCTTACCCCTTTTATTTTTTTAAAATTGGACCTTTCTGTAATTTTTTATCTACCCATACCGCAGCCACAGCCTGCGCCGCAAGATGCACCTTTTGGAGTCGCTGCAGCAACCTGCGCAGCTTCTACTTTTAGCGACGTATCCTCTGGATTGATGCTATCTTTAACAATAAATGTTCCAGGAATCATACCCATCCAGCAACTCCATCTTGTTGTTCCAGTCTTATCTGGGGTGAACTCAATAGTTTGCTGGCCCTGCTTGATTTTAAATTCTAAACCATAAGCTGGAACTTGTATAGCATTATTGCAACTTGTTATTTCCTTTCCATCAATGATCCATCTAACAGGAATCCCTTTCTGAATAACAAACGCATTTGGGCTCCAGCCGCTTCTTGTGACATCCATATATATCTCTTGATAACCGTCTTTCAGAATAGCAATGTTTCCAGAAGGGATCTGACCTGAATTAGAGCCTGATGCCTGCGCAGCAGGACCAATGCCGCTTATGCCACCAACAACTGACTTGAAATCATAACCGCTCCCAGTTAGAGTTAAACCATTATTCAACATGAACAATCCTAAAACAATTATCAAAATTCCAGAAATCATAACAAGTTTACTTTTAAGTTTTCCAGACACGTAACTTGCAATATAACCAAAACCAATCATAACCGGCAAAGTTCCCAGGGCAAATATGAACAAAAGTTTTGCTCCTTCAATTGCACTTCCTGTTCCGGCAGCCATTATGTACATCGCCTGAAGCGGCCCGCAAGCAATCATAAGACCATTAAGCAGCCCTACAACAAAAGGTCCTGAATGAGCAGATTGTTTGCCTAAAAATTTGTTCATAAACATCGGGCTTTTTATTCTCAGTTTTCGCAAAAATGAAAATACATTCATCATGCTTAGTCCATAAATCACTAAAAATATTCCTGCAAGGATACCAACAAAACCTCTCATTGTCGGAGTGAATGCAATGAATGATCCTAAAAGACCAAACAGAGCACCTATTGTTGTATACGATATTAGTTTTCCTAGACCATAAGCAAGATGAAGCCAGTGCGGCTTTACATTCTCTTTAGCGCCTTTTGCAGTATAACTTACAACAAAACCGCCGCACATTGCAATGCAATGAAAACCAGTTATCAAACCTACAAGAAATAATAACCCATAACCCATATTTTGGCTCAATTCAGGCAATTGAATTTTATCAGACATTTTAAGAATAAAATAACCTACAAGAACTACTCCTAAAATTCCAAACAGCCAACCAAATATCTTATTGCTATTTAATTCTATAATTTCGGCATCTTTCTCTCTGGCAATGGCACAATCATACCCTTTGTCTTCTATCTCTTTGAAAATATTATGAATATCGGTCTTATCAGAATCAAAAGTCACTTCACCAAGTCCTGTTTCATAGTTTACCTTTAAATCTTCAACTCCACCAACCTTCTTTGCAGTCCTATGTATAATTTGCTCGCAACTATGACACTGCATTCCTTTTGCTTTGAATTTTTTTGTGACAATCACTCATTCCACCCCATAACCTTCCTTCTTAATCATTGCTTTGATTTTTTCTGCATCAATTTTAGTTTCATCAAACTCTATATTTGCAGAATTATTTTTCTGAGAGACATCTGCTTTTTTTATTCCGCCCGTTTCTTCAAGCGCATCCTTAATAAGCATTTCACAACTTTTACAATGCATGCCTTTTATTTTAAGTTTTATTTTTTTCATTTTACAGCACCTATTTTGCAACACCTACTTCTTATGCAATTCTTCTTTCATCTCTTCAAACTGCTTCTTTGTAAGTTCTCCTGCGGCATAACGCTTTTTCAATATTTCCATAGGAGACTCATTTTTTGAAACAACAGATGTATTGCCAATGCTATTGTTTCTTATCAGCCAAAAAACCAAAAATATTATTCCTATAATAACCGAAATCCAAATAATCATCCCTATCATTGCATAACCTCCATACCCGCCATATCCTAAAAGCATCGGACATCCACCATAATCATAAGCCATTAAAACCACCCCTTATTGCTTCTATTACTGCTATGTTTTACAAACAATTTTTTACATAATTTTTCATAATTTAACATGATTCTTTTCTGTAAGCATAGCAACTATTAAATACGTTTGACCAGAAAAATCGACCTTTAACGTTTACAAACGCAAAATAATGGTCCTAGACCGTTTATAAGCCGGTTTTACTGATTTGAGCTGGACTGCTGTAACCCCTAAAAACAAGCCGTTAGTACTATCAAAAAACAATTACTTTCCAAAGAACACAACTAAATTAACAGTTTTTAATACGTTTCAACTAAAACAACCAAAAACACTTTGCTCAGAACTTCTGCCTTAGATAAACTTCATGCGTCTTTCCAGAAGGTTGCCTGTTTATAATATTGCGCTCTTCCAAAGATTTAAGCATCAATGAAAGAGAAGATTTTGATATACCTGTCCTATACCTTAAAGTGGATTGCAATATTCCTGACTGCTCATGAACAGCTTTCAGAATTTTCTGCTCATCTTCACTGAAGCCTGAAAGAAATGCCTTGAATTCATCTTTTTCTTTTGCTTCCTTCAAAGCAGACGAAACTTTTTCCTGATGCTCAATAAGCACATCTTGAGTTCTGTCAAAAAACTTAAGATAAAGACCAAGGAATATTAATGCAACAGAAAGCGACCAACCAACAATATAAAGAGAATAATCCCTGTCTTCATGCAGGCACGTACCGTCATCAAGATAACAAGTATTATTTTCAGAAATAAAAGATTTGATGTATCTATCCTCTCTGAGTTTGACTAAATAAACCAGGCCGGCAAATACTAAGCCAACTACAATTAAGATTGTTCCAACTTGTTTTTGATTCATGTTACCTCTTATTACAAACACAACTTACATTTAAAACTATTGACTCAATACTCTTTACTCAAAACTATTCCTCTCCATCTTCTAAATGAATGTACTCGCCGTTTGTAAAATAACCTAACAACTGTTTCATCTTTGCAAGCTTCGGAATTATGTTTTTTTCTATGGATGATGTTGAGTTATCAAATAGATTAAATATTTGCGGCTTGAAAACATATATTCCTGCATTAACAACATGAGACCTTGCCTCTGACGGCTTTTCTTCAAAATCAACAACCAAATCGCCATCCATAACAGCAGTTCCGTACTTGTCAACTTTTTCTCTTGACATAAGACCGATTGTTGCAAGAAGATTGTTTTCTGCATGATTTTTTATCATACTTCTCAAATCAAAATCATTGAATATATCGCCAGACATGACAACAAAACTGCTTTGCTTTAAATTCTCGCTTAAGGATTTAAGCGCATCTGCATTACCATTTACATTTCTTTCAAAAATCTTAACAGAAATAGGAGCAGAAGAAATCTCATTCAGTAGAAGATTCATATTTTTAGTATGTTGGGTTATGATAAACAAATTCTTTATTCCATTTATGTAAAAGAAATCTATCTGTTTCTTGATTAAGGAAATGCCTTTGATCTTGCTTAGTGAAAATTCCTGATGCGCTCCTTTTATCAGCAGAACAGCAGTATCAGGGACTTGGCTTTGGAATCCTTTTTGAAGAAAATACTCTATTGCCTGAGACCTCGACCTTATTATTGAACCATCAACCCTTGCATCTATAGAATCCAAAAGGGCCTTGTCCATTGAAATAGCTATTTTTACCTTACGCATATTTACCTTACACCTATTTTACCTTACATATAATTAATCAGATTCATTAGTATGAACTAGTATGAATAAAAGCTTTATTATACTACAACATATATATTGCAGAAGCGAAATTTATATATAAATATGACTTTTTTAAGGGTATGAATAGTTCATACTTTTGATATTAAGTAAGATAAGGAGGCTAAAATGGACAGAAAAGCATACAACAAAGAAATAGACCTTTCATTTGAAGATAGCATAAAAGCCAAGAAAGATGCCCTCTCACAGAAAGAAAACATCCTAAACAGCGTAGAAATGATTGTAGCATGCATTAAAACAGGGAATAAAGTCCTTATATGCGGCAATGGCGGAAGCGCAGCAGATGCCCAACACATAGCAGCAGAGCTTGTCGGCAGGTTCATAATGGAACGAAAAGGATACCCTGCAATAGCACTAACAACAGACACATCGATACTTACTGCATGGGGAAATGACTATAATTTTGATACAGTGTTCTCAAGACAAGTTGAAGCGCTAGGCAAAGAAAATGATGTTCTGATAGCAATAACAACAAGCGGCAGCTCAAAAAACATAATCGAAGCAATAAAAAAAGCAAAATCACAAAAAATGAAAATAATAGGTCTGTTAGGCAAAGATGGAGGACAAGCAAAAAGCCTCTGCGACATACCAATAATCATACCGTCAAAAATAACAGCAAGAATACAAGAAGGTCATATGTTGATTTACCACATAATGTGCGAGCTGATTGAAAAAGAGCTGAAATAAAAAAACAAATGCATAGCATCTTGCTCAACTTAGGGTTGCACCCTAAAGTTACCCGCACTAGTGTGGGACCTTGCTTCGCAAGTCCCACTCCGTTACTGATTAAGGAATTTTGACCTTATGATGCTAGGCCTATCTAAACCAAAAATGATTGACTTCAACAAAATAAAGACATACCCCCTAAAGGAAAGAAGAAATCTTGTCAAGCTTTCTGACATGAATGAATTAAATGACAAAGTGGAAATTTCTAAAGAAAAAGGACTGAAAGAACTGACAGATGCAATAATCAAAGCAAACAAAAAAAATAAGAAAATAATCCTCATGATGGGCGGCCATGTCATAAAAACAGGAATGAGCCGCTACATAATTGACCTCATGAAAAAAGGAATAATAAACCATGTTGCAATGAACGGCGCATGCTCAATACATGATTTTGAACTAGCATACATTGGCGAGACTTCTGAAGATGTAGCTGAAAACATAGAAAACGGCTCATTTGGGATGATAGAAGAAACAGGCAAATATCTGAATGACGCAATAAAACAAGGGGCTAAAGAAAACATAGGATACGGTGAAGCTGTAGGAAGAATGATTTCTGAAAAAAAACTCAAAAATAAAGAAATCAGCATACTAGCAAATGCTTATGAATTAGGGATACCTGCGACAGTTCATGTGGCTATAGGAACAGACATAATCCACCAACACCCAAGCTGCGACGGCGCAGCAATAGGAAAAACATCCTATCAAGATTTTAAAATATTTACAGACTCTGTATCAAAGATGGACGAAGGCGTCGTGATAAACCTAGGATCTGCAGTAATCCTGCCAGAGGTTTTTCTGAAAGCAATAACAATTGCAAGAAATCTCGGATATAAAGTTGAAAAGATAACAGCTGCAAACATAGACATGTTCAATCATTACAGACCCCGCGTAAATGTTGTCGAAAGGCCAACATCTCTCGGTGGAAAAGGAATAATAATCATCGAGAAACACCAAAAAAGTGTTCCGACATTATACAAACTAATATTGGAAGGGCTCAATGCAGAACAGAATGATAAACAGCATAACAAGAAAATAAGGTGATAATATGCAGAATATGCAAATAGAAAAACAAAACCTGCTCAAACTGATAAGCAAATTTAAAGGAAAAAACATTCTTATTGTCGGAGATGTAATGCTTGACAAATTCATTGCTGGAGGCGTATCAAGAATATCACCAGAAGCACCTGTCCAAGTTGTCAGCGTAAACAGAGAAAGTTATGTTCCAGGAGGCGCAGGAAATGTTGCAAGCAATATTGCGGCTCTCGGAGGAAATGGCAAACTTGTAGGAATAGTTGGAACTGATCATGCAGGAGAGATAATAAAAAGTGAACTAAGACAAAGAAAAATCGAACCATTGCTTGTTGAAACAAAAAGCAGACCAACAACACAAAAGATAAGAGTGCTGGCACAGAATCAGCAGCTTCTAAGAATCGACTATGAAGAGGAGGAAAAAATAGACCATGAACTTGAGAACCACATTACTGAAACAATCACAAAACACCTTGATAAAACAGACATAATTGTTGTATCTGATTATGCAAAAGGGGTTATCACAAAAAAGATCATGGCACTCATAATATCTTCTGCAAAAAAGAAGAAAATTCCAGTCCTAATCGATCCGAAGCCGAAAAATAAAGAATTCTATAAAGGAGCGACATTGATAACACCAAACCACAAGGAAGCAAATCAGATGTGCAGTCTCCCAGACAACAGAAATGATGAATCATTGATAAATGTCGGTACAAGACTTGCAAAAGAACTCAAAACAAATGTTCTGATAACAAGAGGAGAAAAAGGCATGTCCTTATTTGAGATAGAAAAACAAAAGATTACACAAACACATATACCGACAAAAGCAAAAGAAGTCTACGATGTGACAGGAGCAGGAGACACAGTAATAGGAACACTAGCAGTAGCACTTGCCGCAGGCGCGACACTAAAAGAAGCAATGACACTCGCAAACCATGCAGCAGGAATAGTTGTCGGAAAAGTAGGAACTGCGACTTGCAGTGTTGAAGAGTTAAATAAAGCAGTATCAGATAATGAATAAATTTTAAGAAAATTTTATAAAATAAAGGGCATTATTCTAGATGATGAAGAAAGCAGTATTCCTAGACAGGGATGGGGTAATTAATGTAGATTATGGATTTGTCCATACTGTAGAGAAATTCAAGTTCTCGCCAAGAGCAATCGACGCGCTCAAGATATTGGCTGATTCTGATTATCTGATAATAATAATAACAAACCAATCAGGCATAGGCAAAGGCCTCTACGAAATGGAAGATTTTGAAAAAGTAATGGATTACATGGAAAATGAACTCGTTGGAGAAGGAATAGTAATTGACGATACATTCTACTGCCCACACAGTCCTGAAGAAAATTGCGAATGCAGAAAGCCAAAACCAAAAATGATACTTGATGCTGCAGAAAAACACAACATCGACCTGTCAAAATCATGGATGATTGGCGATAAGGAAGCGGACGTACAATGCGGAAAAAACGCAGGATGCAAGACAATATTTGTTAAAATCGAAAAAGAAAAAGAACGATCAGATGGCGGAGCAGATATTATTGTCAAAGACTTATACGAAGCAGTTGAGAAAATAATTAAAAAGTAAATTTCTCTAGGCATTATTGAACAGCCCTCACTTTAGAAGATTTTTGTAAAAAGTCATCAAAAAGTTAGTCGACTCTTTTATTCCAACAACCAACAGTATTGATTGATTCCTCATTAATCTCATCTGCATATCTCCCCAAACAGGAATTGCATTTTTCTTCCTGATAATTTTTGCATTCCAAGCATTCTCCGATGTATTCTTTATGTCGGATTTTTTGCATTAATGAACTGCCCCAAATTTGTGAAAGAGAATCTTCTTTGATATTTCCCAGGTTAACTCCTTTTAAGCTTGCGCCTATGCATGGGCTTACATCGCCAAATCTTGTAACATACATATGTCGTTTATAACGGTCGCAACATCCTGCAACGTAAGTTGGAGAAATCAGCCATTCGATTCCGTATTCATCTCTGTCGATTTTTTGCAATAATTCAAACACGCTCTTGATTTTTTCATCTTCACTGCTTAAATTGCATTTTGCTCCTCTGCCTTGCTTTAGGACAGTATCAAAGTCAGGGATTATTTGATTGTCTCTGCAATATCTGAAAATATCCGGAATTTCATCATAATTGATATCCATTATCGAAGTAACAAAACCAAGTCTAGAATCGAGATTTAATTTATTTTCCAACAGTTTTTGTATGTTTTTTTCTCTTCTTTTAGTATATCCATTTAGTCTCGCAATATGGTCTTGGATGTGAGGATTTGAACTATTGTATTTAATCATCAAAGAAACATGGTCGCTATTCAATCTAGAGATTAAATTGTCATCCATTTGGCGAGCGTTTGTAAATAGAACTAAGTGTAATTTATTTTCTCTACAAAAATCAGCAATGCTAAGGGTTGTTTCTAGATTACTTTTAACTAATGGCTCTCCTGCTCCAGTAATGCCGATTGTTTTGCCATCCATATCTTTGAATTGCTTTAATAAATTCAAGTAATTATCAATACTTAATGTTCCTTTTTCTTTTCGCACGCCTCCCGCGTTATTAAAACAATATGCACATCTTAAATCGCAATCTATTCCTACTTCCAACCACAGTTCATTAAGTCCGGTTTTACTTTCTTTCTTCCCAACTTTTAATTCAGGTTTGTTTGCCATTGTCGAGTGGTCATTGTTATAAGTAGTTAAAACTTTTCACAATATTTTACTTAATTTTAGTAAAATTTAAATAATAAATAGCCTTATTTAGTAATTATGACGCTAGCAAGAGTGATTGTACCAGAAAGAACAGAAGAAAAAGAAATCAGCTTGGATATCAAGGACAGAAAGATCATCGAAGTCCTTTCAAGAAATAGCAGAACACCTATAACAAGACTGGCAAAAATTCTTGGTTATTCTAAAGAGGTTGTCAAGTATAGGATAGATAAGCTTGTGAAGGATAATGTAATCACTGATTTTTATGCGGTGGTTGAGAGCAGTAAACTGGGATATGACAGATTCAACCTTTATCTTGAATTCTATACATTAACAAGAGAAGACGAGAACATGATTGTTGAGTACTTATTAAAACACCCCAATATATCATGGGTGATCACCACAAGCGGCAAATGGGATTTCATGATT
>JAUYGA010000143.1 GCA_030690755.1 Nanobdellota archaeon | reverse complement strand
AAAAAATAACGGCTTTTAAAAGCCGTTGGTTATTTTGTCTTGCGTAATTTTTTTTATTACGCAATCTGGATGGTTTCCTGTTATTTTAACTTTTATTTTATTTTCTTTAAGGTATGTCCGTAATCTTTGTATTGACTTTTGGTTATACGGCAGTTTTATGGCGAAAAATATCTCTTTTAGCGGAAGGCCATTTTTGTTCTTGTCTAAAAGTTCCTCGGTTATTCTTATTTGCGCTTTGCTTACTATAAGATTAAAAGGTTTAAAGGACAAAAAAGGTTGCTATTTTTCTAACAATTATACTTGAAATAGTTATACCAAACAATAAAATTCTTCCTGTTCTCTTTTGACAATCCTCTGTGAATTTTTAGACTGTTTTTCAAATAGGAAAATCTTGTTTCCAGCCCGTTGGTTGATTTTGGAATTCTGAAATCATCAAGATAATAAAACATATTCGGCAAAGCGTTTTTTATCAGCGATCTAGTTTTTCTCAAAGATTTATGCGTGTACCATTTTCTGCCGGATGCGCTTATGCTTTTTTCTTTTAGGAAGTCGTTGTGCTTTTCACGCCAATTCTCAAAGCGTTCAATCCACAAATCCCTGTCATAATATGTTTCTATTTTATGAAGCTCTTTCACTAAACATCTCAATTCAATCCCTGCTTTTGTTTTTGGAAATCTTGTCAGATAGGCCAAGCCCATTCTTTGAATATGAACAACGCATCTTTGATGGATAGCATTAGGATAAACATCATTTATCGCCTTAATAAGCCCTTTTTGACCATCTGATGTGATGCTGGCAACAGTTAATCCAAGCTGTTTCAGAAATTCCAAATCTGTCAGATAATTATAATAATTTTCTCTTTCCACTATTCTGAAATATTGCAAATGGTCTAAATCGCTATCAAAGTAATTCAACAAACAAAAGTTATTTTTGAAATATGTTCCATCGATTATCAAATGGCAATTTTGATTGGTTTTTATTTTAAATTTTGGAGGATCGTTTAAATAGTTTTTAAAAAGGCGCTGCAATGTTTTAACCGATCTCTCGCTTTCTTTTGATAATTCTTTTAATGTTCTTTTCCCAATGATCCATTTTTGGAACCAGATGATTTGCCGGGCGATTGAATTTCTTTTCTGATTAACGACAAAAGCATGTCTGCAATTCCTACAATAATATCTTTGTTTATTTCCTCTTCTCCCAAACTTTTTAGTGTTATGCTTTTTACATTTTGGACAATGTTTTTTTTAACAGCATGGTCATAATTGTAAGTTAGTTTATAAAATTAATTAAATTTATACTAACTTTACAACAAAACAGACTATTTTAGCAACCTTTTTTGTCCTTTAAACCCAGATTCTAAACTAAAAGAAAGAATTCAGATGGTGTTGTTGCGGGATGAAGGAAAAACGTTGCTGGAAATAGCGGGAATCACTCACAGGGAAAAGCAGGCGATTGTTTTTTGGCTGAAGCGATATAAAGAATACAGGCTAAAAGGATTGAACCCGAGATATCAAGGAGGCAACCGCAGTTTGCTGACCAAAGAACAGATTAAAGAAATAAAGCGATTTTTAAACAAAACAAGCAAAACGAGCCTTAAAAAACTAACTGGCAAAGAATTAAGATTGCATCTTAAAACCAAGTATAAAGTTGAATATCGCAGCAATGAAAGCATCAATCAGATTTTCTATAAATGTGGATTTTCTTTTAGAAAGCCAGAAAAGTGCTATCGCGAAGCCAGCGAGAAAGAACGGGAAGAATGGCTGGAAATGATTAAAAAAAAATGAAAAATCTTCCCAAAAACGCCGTCATTATGGTGGAAGATGAAATGATTTTGCATTTTCAGGCAACATTGGGAAAAATGTGGATGAAAAAAGGCATGCCTGTGAAAATAGCTATTGCCGCGGGTCGGGACAGAACCAGTTTCTACGGAGCTTTAAACATTAAAACTGGCAAAGAGCATGCGATGCTGATAGATAGACAGAATTCCGGTTCCAGCATAAAATTCCTGAAAAAACTAAGAAGAGCTTATCCGAAAGCGAAAATATTGCTCGTCTGGGACAGCGCGCCTTGGCATAAAAGCAAAAAGATAAAAAAGTATCTTGAAATAATAAACAATCCAGCAAAAGCAAACCGTCTGGAATTGTTAAACTTCCCCAAATACACGCCCAAGCTTAATCCTCAAGAGCATATCTGGAAAGAAGCCAGAAAAGAAATATCCCACAATCACACCTTCGCAACCTTCCCTGAACTGAAAAAATCTTTCATGAACTTTCTGAAAAAGACCAGATTCAATTACAAATTCGTTAAATATTAAAGTATGATGGTTAAATGGATTGACTATAGCTGTTTGTTGCTGACAGCAATAATAACCGTATTGTGAGATTTACTCCAGAACCAGATGGCACATATTCAAATTGGCAATCATTTAGGTGTTGAGATTTGGATGCACATTTTATTGATAGTCAATTAATGAAGTATGAGCAGCATACGTATAATAATCAAATTACAATGTTTAAATCGTACCTCGAGCATTCCAAGCTTCATAATAATCAGGCATGACTGCTATTGCTTTATCATAAGAAGCTTGTGCA
>JAUYGA010000127.1 GCA_030690755.1 Nanobdellota archaeon | reverse complement strand
ATGCAGGATTAATAGGAGATGATTCAAAAACAAAAACACTATTCAGCGAAGGATATGGGGTGTATTACACATACGGCGAACCTGTTACTGCAGGCGCTCTTACATCATCTTCGGGCGAATCAGATGCAGAAATACATCATGAAATACAAAAAGATGAACTTGATTATCTACAGCCAGGCGACATATTATTTTTCACATCAACAGGAGACCGGCTTTTTACACCAGGATCGCCAACAGTTGCAAGGATGATTGGCAGAGATAAAGTGCTTAATATAGGCCATCTCGGCGTTTATTATGGAAAAAAAGACGATAAGTGCCATGAGTATATGGAAGCAAGCGGAATATTGAATGACGGAGCGCAATGCGGAGCATGCAATGGCGGAGACTGCAAAGTTGTAAAAAAATGCCTTGAAACAAGAATGGGCTGGAAAGACGGAAAAAGACATGTCTTTGCGACAAGAATCGGAGGAACTGTAGCATTATCAGCCGCGCAGCCAGAATCAAAGCTAGTGATATTGGATATAACAAATGTTTCAGAAACTTCTCCTTTGGATGCAGGAGCAAGAGCAAATTTAGTTGATGATTTTTCAAAAAAACTTGAAGCGACGCTTAAAACAAGCGGCGTCTCAGTCGCAGTGATAGACAAAAGCGCAGATGAATTGATGGATTACGCAGACAAAAACTTTGAAAATGATTCTGAAGGGAAGAAGAATGTATATGAATCACTCGGAATAAACGGAGATGTTTATGTAAAGATAAGCGCGACAGAAAAAGGCGAGTTTGTTGCAAGCTATAAAGTTAAAGATGTCACAGCATACAATAAAAACCTCGCGCTTGTCGGAGCAATAATCAAAACATACAAAACAAAAGTTCTTGAAAACAGCCAACCAATACATTCAAGAGTTCTTTCAAAAAATATTCCTGCAATAGAAATAGGCGTTCAATCAGGAAACACAGACAAGCTGCTTACTGCAGCAGCAACAGAGATACTCAAAATTTTCCAGATACAAGGAACAAAAGTCGCAATACAACCAACAGGAGACCCATTATATAAAAGGGGGCTCATAACTAAGTACTATACTGCTGTTGAGGAAGATTTCAGCTCGTGGGGTGCTTTTGCATCTTCTGTAAAGATGCAGGGAAGCGGTCTCACAAAAGACAGGAAATTATGCAGATATACAACGGTTGCTCAAGGACCTGGTTCATGTGTTGATGATCCAAAACATCCTGCAGGCATAACTGCTTCAGGAACAAATCCAACACCCCATAGAACAATTGCTGTTGACAGAAGCTATAAAGGGAAAACGTTTTTCTTGGATTTTATGCCGTATTGTAACAGCAACTTTAATCAAGAATTATGCAAAGAATGGACTGGCTGTTATCTTGGAGAAGATGTCGGAGCAGCAAGTGTCATAAAAGGTGACCATTTTGATTTGTATACGGGAATAGGAAAGACTGAATTAAATGCAGTATGGGGGCAAATACCTGATGCTGCAGATATTTATGAAACTAATTGCGAACCAGGAACAGGTAGTATGGGTGCAGTGGTATCATCGGCAGATGCGCCGCTTGCAGGAGATGCGGCAGTCAAAGGAACTGAAGACATTCTTTACACAATAAGGCCTGCGATGAAGGAGAAAGTTCTTTTCAATTTTGAAGCTATTGGGGATTTTGAAGAGGAGATAAACATCCTTAAAGAAACTGTAAGCAAATGTCTTGGCGAAACAGCAACATATGAAGACATAGATGCATGCACAAAAGATAAAGACATCAAAGATGCAGGAATAACAAAATTGCAAATTACAGAAAAAGAACATACAACTTCAGGATTCTTAATAGGACTCGATGCAACACTCAATTATAAACCAAAAGATCATACAGAGCCTTTGGCAATCAAGATGGGTGTTATGCTGAAAGATGAATACAAGCCAAAAGAATCAGAAGTGAAACTTGAAAAAGCAGAGAAAACTGGAATGGTCACATTTTCTCTCACAAAATCCGTTTCCAAAGATGTCCAGAAATACAAGATAACATACAAAATAAAAAAGAAAGATGATACAGACTGGCCAAAAAAATCCTCTGATTTGGTTGAAATACCGCAAGACAAGATGCCTGGCAAATTAGTCATACCTAATGATGTTCCGACAAAGCCTGATGAAGGAAATGATTTTAATTGGGCAGCCAATAAAGCAAACGTTACGTTGAGCCAAGGCGATGAGATTGAACTTACTATCGTTGCAATAGACGATTCAGAGCTATCGTCTGAGGTAAGTGATAAGAGCAGAATTCAAGCAGCGATACCTGCGGAATAAATTTATCTGGCATATTCTTAGGTGCATTAAGTTCAGGTGATTTCTATTTATTTCCAAAAACCAAAGCTGTGTCTGACTCGTTCCTCGTCATGCCGCCTGCAAACAATTGTTGTTTTTCTAAGAATTGAACCCTCCTCTCATGGAACCTCCGTCGGGTTCTGGCTGTTTATTATAATGGTGTTTGCATAATTGGCGGCATACGCCACAGCTTTGGTTTTTTATTGAAGAAATTTAATACACACCTATTCTTTATAGCTTTTTAACATATATTATCAAAAAAAGGCTCTGTCCCAAATGTAGCTGGCATCAATTTGCGTAAGCCAATCATAAATCACATTTAAAGCTGACAGAGGGAT
>JAUYGA010000096.1 GCA_030690755.1 Nanobdellota archaeon | reverse complement strand
GTGCGCAAGAATAGTTGGAGAGTGTTTTGTCAAAGATACGCTTGTCTTGACTGAAAAAGGTCTCATGCCAATACAGGATATAAGAAAAGGGGACAAGGTGCATACTCAAAAAGGACTTGAAAAAGTAACTGAATTGTATGTGATGCCTAAAAGAAAGCTGCTTAAAGTGATTTTGGACAATGGCTGCGAGAATATTGCGACTTCTTCGCAAAAATTCAAAGTGCTTGATGAAAATTGGCAGTTCAAATGGAAAGGAGCTGAAGAACTTCAGAAAGGCGAGTTTATTGTCACAAGCCATCTTTATCCTGAAATAAAAAAAGAACTTGATGTCGGCGGCAGAAAGCTCAGTTCAGGAACCGCTTATCTGCTAGGTCATTTAATTTCAGACGGATGGGTTGAAAATGACAGAAGACTTTGCTTTTTTTCTGCAAGTCCAGGGATAATTGAAAAGATACAAGACGCGCTGAAAACAGAATTTGATTATCCTTCGAGAATCGAGTTGATTGAATATGAATACACAACTTCTGGCGGGCAGGTTTTGCTTAATCAAGCATTTCAGATAAGAATTAATTCTAAAGCGGTAAATGACTACCTGATAAAAAGCTTTAATTTATCAGGATTCAAAGCCAAAACAAAAAAAATACCTCAGCAGATTTTTCAGAGTCCAAAAAAGATTATTTTTTCTTTCATCAGCGGCCTCGTAGATGGAGATGGTTCTGTTCACAAGAACAGAAATTGCATCCATTACGGAACAATATCGCCTGAATTGGCAAAGCAGTTGCTTGTATTGCTGCAGCATTTTGATATTCATGGAGTCAAATACATGACTAAAAACAAGAGCAACAGGGAGATTAATGGCAAGCGGGTTAATGCTGATGAAGATTTCTTTAATTTGGAGTTCAGAGGAGAAAATGCCCAAAAATTGGCAGAAAATCTGGACCTTTATGAAGAAAAGAAAAGCATTAGAGCTAAGTGTATGTTAAATAAAGAATCCGGCAAGTCATCCTGTGAAATTCTGCCTTATACAAAAAAAGTCTTTGAAGAGTTAAGCAGAAATCATCTAGGAGGGGGTTGGTACAAGGATGCATCTGGGAATAAGTTCAGAGATGGAATAAAATATCCTTGCGGTTCAAAAATAAGATATTCAAAAGATTTGCACAATAAGCCATTGAGGTATTCCCAAATAATTGAGTGGGGCATAAAAGAAAAATTGCTGAAAATAGGCTCGGAACTGAATGAATTTCTTGAAACTGTTGCTGAAGATAAAATCTATTTTGCAAGAGTAAAAGAAATTGAGGAAGAAAAAGAAGATGTAACTTATGACATCCAAGTGGAAAATCAACATGAGTTCATAGCTAATGGAATGTTAGTTCACAACTGCCTTGGAAAATATCATCCTCACGGAGACATGGCTGTTTTTGATGCATTAGTTAGAATGGTACAACCTTTTTCATTGAGATATCCATTAATACAAGGTCAGGGAAATTTCGGATGCTTTACTGCAGACACTAAGGTAAAATTGGTTGATGGAAGAGAATTGTCTTTTATTGAACTTGTTGAGGAGAATAAGAGTGGAAAAAGCAATTTTACATTTACTGTTGATGAAAATGATTTAATCAAAATTGCAGAAATAAAAAATCCGCGACTTACAAAAAAACATCAGGAAATAATGAAAGTTGTTTTGGATAATGGCGAAGAAATAAAATGCACGCTTAACCACAAATTTATGCTTAAAGATGGGGGCTATAGAGAGGCTAAAGATTTAAAGGCCGGAGATTCTTTAATGCCTTCTTATTTTAGACATTCTACTAAAGAAGATGATGTTAATGCAGTAGGATATTCTATGATTTTTCAACCTTCTTTAAACTTATGGAATTTTGTGCACGTATTGTCAGATGATTGGAATCTGGAAAACAGAGTTTACAATAGATCTTCAGGTAGATTAAGACATCATCTGGATTTTAACAAGTTGAATAATTCTCCTGGAAACATAAGAAGAATGAATTGGGAAGAGCATTGGAAAACTCATTATGAATTTACTTCTGAAAAACATAAATCTAATCCTGAATATTGCGCAAAGTTAGCGGCTGGCAGAAAAAAGTTTTGGTCAAATCCTGAAAATAGAGAAGCTTACTCAAAAAGAATGCGAAGCAGAAACTTAGCGAATTGGAGTGATGCAGAATATAGAAAACAAATGAGTGTTACATTAAGCGAAACCAATAAAAATTATCTACGAGAGCATCCTGAAGCAATCGAAAGATTTAGCAAGACCGCTTCTAGTACTCTTAAAAGATTATGGAAAATTCCTGAATACAGAAAGCTATTTCATGATAAGATTGTTGCATCTAACAAGAAAAGAATAACCAACTTTACTGGCAAAAAAAAATTTTTGAAAATATGTTTTTATTTGAAGGAAAAGAACATTCCTTTGACAGAAGAAAATTTTGAGAAAGTAAGAATAGACGTGTTTGGCAGAAAGAGTTTTACCTCTTGGGAAAAAGGATTAAACAAATACTATCTTGGAAATAGAAATTTGCTGATGTGTGAAGTTAGCGGGAATCATAAAGTAGCTAAAGTTGAGTTCTTAAGAGAATTTGCCGATGTTTACGATTTGACGGTTGATAAAACACATAATTTTTCTCTTGCAGCAGGTGTGTTTGTGCATAATTCAATTGATGGGGATTCTGCAGCAGCCATGAGGTATGTTGAAGCGCGAATGGCCAAAATCGGAGAAGAGATGCTTGCAGACATTGAAAAAGCAACTGTTCCTTTTGTACCTAACTTTGACGGCACATTAAAAGAGCCGACTGTCTTGCCTTCAAAAATCCCTAATCTTCTTGTAAATGGCAGTTCTGGAATCGCTGTAGGAATGGCAACCAATATCCCGCCGCATAATCTGCATGAGATTGCAAATGCCGCAATCGCAATAATAGACAATCCTGAAATAGAATTGAATGAGTTAATGCAAATTGTGCCTGGACCAGATTTTCCAACAGGCGGCATAATCTGCGGAAACAGCGGCGTTATTGATTATTTCAAGACAGGAAGAGGAAAGATCATAACAAGGGCAAAAACAAAAATTGAAGACAAAAAGAACAAACAGGCAATAATCATCTCAGAAATTCCATATCAAGTCAATAAATCCACTCTTCTCGAAGAGATGGTTGAATTGATAAAAGAAAAGAAAGTCACAGGAATCTCAGACATACGCGATGAATCAGACAGAAACGGCATAAGGGTTGTAATAGAATTAAAACAAGGATTTAATCCTGAAGTTATTTTAAACCAGCTTTACAAGCATACAAGACTGCAGACCACTTTCGGCGTAATCATGCTTGCTCTGGTCAACAATGAGCCCCTGGTTTTAAATCTCAAAGATATGATAAAATATTATATTGTTCATAGGCGCAGGATTGTCATCAGAAGAACACAGTTTAACCTGAAAAAAGCAAGCGAGAGAGCGCATATCCTGAAAGGCCTGATAATTGCTCTAAAAAATGTCGATGAAGTCATAAAAAAGATCAGAGCATCCAACAGCATTGAAGATGCAAAAAATACATTAATGGATAATTATCATCTTTCAGAACTGCAGGCAAAAGCAATACTTGACATGAAGCTGCAGAAACTTGCCTCTCTTGAGCAGGAAAAGATAAGAAAAGAACATCTCGAGCTGATAGAACTGATAAAAGAGCTTCAGATATTGCTGGCAGATGATGTAAAGATTTTAGGCATAATAAAAAAAGAGCTTGAAGAGATCAAATCGCATTATGATGATGAGCGAAGAACACTCATAGAAAATGTTGAACTTGACATAGAAACCAAGGATTTGATAAAAAAAGAAGATGTTGTCGTCACATGCACGCATTCAGGATACATAAAGCGCATACCTCTTGAGACATATAAGCAACAGAAACGCGGCGGAAAAGGAATCATTGCAACAGAAACAAAAGAGGAAGATATTGTCAAGCATCTTTTCATAGCAAGCACGCATGATTACATCTTATTTTTCACAACAAAAGGAAAAGTGCATTGGCAGGAAGTTTACCAAGTCCCGGAAGGGTCAAGGCAATCAAAAGGAAAACCAGTGATAAATCTTTTTGAGCTTGATAAAGATGAGATGATTACAACAATAATCCCTGTATCTGAATTTAAGGAAGATTTGTTCTTGTTCATGGCAACAAAGAAAGGGACTGCAAAGAAAACAGCTCTTATCGAATACAGCAATCCAAGAAAAGGCGGCATTAAAGCAATAGAGCTTGATGAAGGGGATGAATTAGTTGAAGTCCTTCTGACAGATGGCAAAAAACAGATCATAATTGCAACAGCAGAAGGGATGGCTGTGAAATTTATTGAAAGCGATGTTCGTCCGATAGGCAGAACAGGAAGAGGTGTCAGAGGAATATCGCTTAAAGATGATGATTATGTTGTTGGTGTTGATTTGGCTGATGACAGTAAAACACTCCTTACAGTAACAGAAAACGGGTTTGGGAAAAGGACGCCGCTTGAAGATTACCGTTTGATTAACAGAGGCGGTGTTGGCGTCATAAACATCAAAACAAGCGACAGGAATGGCAGGGTTGTTGCTGTAAAAGAAGTCTCTGAAGAAGATGAACTGTTTTTGATAAGCAAGAACGGCATAATCATAAGAACGCCAGTAAAAGATATCTCAATAATCGGCAGAAACACGCAAGGAGTTACTTTAATGAAATTAGAAGAAGGCGATAAAGTAGTTGCATGCGCCAAGATTGATGTTGAATGAGTTAAGTGATAAATTAGAAATATATTTGATTAAAATTATTTAAAAAATTTAATCCTTGCCATTGCAATTATTGTTGATTTCAGAAATTATCAAATCCCTAATTTCAGTTGCTGCTTCAAAAACTCTTGTTCTGTATTCTGGTTTTGTTACGATTCTTATTGCAAAAGCATCTTTATACATCCTTTGAAGGGTTTTGCTTTCCTCTTCGTGAGTTTCAAAAAGAGAATAAAATTTTTCAGTTCCAGGCATTAATATGTTAACATCAGGAGGCTCTAATCTGCCGAAATAAGAAACTGTTCCGATAAGCACATCACCTTCGCTTAGACCAAGCATCTCAGCGCAGCTGTCTTCAACATTTTTTAATGATAAAGGGTTTTTATATTTTGATGTGAATGAATTGACAAGATGAGAATTTACCCCAAAAACCGCAATTGATTTGTTATCAATCTTCTCGACATTTTCATGGCCTTCTATTTTCATCACAACAGATGACTTGTAAAGGAAGTTTATGCCATCCTCAATATTGCCATATAATTCTCTTGCAATTTTGCTTGTTGAACTTTTCAATTTTGCGATAAGATCAGAATCAGTCATATCCCACATTTCTCGAGGGTCAAAATCCTTAAAATCTATGCTTTCCTGAACTGCACGTTGAAGCATTCTCTGATTGATAAGAGAGGGTTTGCAGAGATAAGCTTCATTATGCAATTTGAAATAATGATTCATTAGGTTTATTACTTCACTGATTCCCTTTTCTTCTATACCTAGTTTTCCGTCAACGTAAACCAGATGCGAGATTATCTTTTCTATGCTCGGCGTTCCCTTGATATGCAGATAATAAGAATCTCGTTCTATGTAATCCAGCTTATCAATTCCGAGCGGCATGTCATTGCAGATGATATGCATTGGATGCTTTTTTTCAAGAAGGTCCATTACTAATTTGGAGTTGATGTTCTTTTCTTCGATCAGTTTGGTGAAATACCTTGCTGCATAATCTGAAGTTACTTTGTTATGATTTTTATCAAATAACTCAATAAGTATCGGTTCAATCTGGTGAGAAAAAGGCGAATGGCCTAAATCGTGCAACAATGCTGCGATAGACAATGCATCTTTTTTTTCAGAATCAAACTCAGAAGGATTTTTTGAACTTAAAACATCAATAACTTGTTTCGCCTTTCCGTAAGCGCCAATTG
>JAUYGA010000094.1 GCA_030690755.1 Nanobdellota archaeon | reverse complement strand
AGAACTAGATATAAGGCTTGATGGATAGAGTCTTAATGCGCCAACTTTCGGATCAAATATTGCCTGCTGGACACCGATTCCTAAACGTCTTATGTTCATGCTTACAATCTTAAAGAATTCTCCTGAAGTTGTGCCTTCTGTGACATCAGCGACTTTTTCTAATGCAATTTCAAGCGGGAGATTATCGCCAAGCCTGTTTCCTAGCTGGAAAAGCGCAGATGCGAATTCATCCTCTAGTTTTTTTGTGTCCTCTCTTATCTGCATCACATTCTGCGATTTGAGCTTAAAGTAAATTCCGATAGAGAGCCCAAACGCAAGTATTATTGATATGCTCATAATGACTGCGCCTATGCCGAAAGGGCCCATAGGCGAATCGCAATCAGGCATTTTTACAGGACATCTATACTCTAGAAGAGGAACTATTGTACCTGCAAGCGGATCAGGCAAACTTAATGCATGCATTATTAATGGCGTTATTCCTATTAAAAATAGCCCGCCAAAGATAATCACTGCAATTATGAAAGGAGGTATCTTTATTTGCGCGCCGCCTATGTTAATCAGAACATTTCGGTATTTCTTGAATTCTGGATTTGATTCAGCAATGTCAGTATCTCCATACCCTGTAGGTCTTGAAGCAAGAACGCTTTTCCCCATGTAAAACACTCCTGCAGGAAGCATCACATTATAGAAGACAAAAAGATGATACCATTGTATCACAGGCGCGCCTGTCACAGGATCTCCAAGAAAGCTTACAGCCAAAGGGAGGATGACTAAACTGAGTATTGGCATCATTATTCCAAGCATGTGCAGCATTGTTATCGGCTGCTTCAAATTCTGGGCATAATGCAACATTTTTTCATAAGTCTCATCAAGTATTACACTGAGTGATTTGTCTAATGCATATAACCTGCGATCTTCTGAAGTTTCGTAAAGGGATGAAATAATCAGATTAAATGCTTCTACAAATTCAGGATTTGATTTTCTCCAGGTGGAAAGATAATGTTCAAGCGATTCTTTGACAGATGAATATTTTTGAGTCTCAACATCCCATATTATTTTTTTCATGTCAAGGGCCATCGGCGGTCCGAGATGCTCAGCTGCAAAATCAATCGCAAGCTCCAGGTTTGATGTATGCCTCATGTATGTGACAACATAAAAAACGCATAGAACCATTTGATTGCTTGACTGCATACGCCAGCTGCTTGCATAATAATCTGGGAGTCCAGCAAACACAAAAATCAGTATTAGTCCTGAAAATACAAAAAAGCCTATGAAAAACATATTCGGAGAACCGCCAAACAATAAAGGAAGGACTGCGCTGAGCATGATGCCAATCATGATAAAAACAACAGGTCCGAGAAATGAAAAAGTGTTTGCTCCTGTAGGAGTTATGTTAAGGTGGCACATCTCTATCTGTTCGCGCATCTCTGCTTCTTTTTTTTTGTCTGAAACAGGTATCTGGACGACTTTCTCAGCGAAGTTGCAGGCTTGCTCATACCAGCTGGTGCTTTTTTGAATATATTCTCCTTTAAAGTCCTTGTACTCTTTTGAAGAAATCGCTTCAGGAGGAGCATTTGCCTGCCCGCCAATATTCTGTCCGCCAGTGTTATCTATTTCAACCTGCCCTCTAAGTTGAGCCTTATATTTTTCCATTATCTTAGAAAAGTCATCATCAGGCATGGTTTTGCGCAGTTTTATTTAATCCCAAATCAGCAAAAAACTTCTAAACTTTTTAATTTTCTAAACTTTTTTCTGCTATCTCAGGATCAGTATTCTGTATCCACCTCTTTTTCTTCTTTTGGTTTCAAAGATTCTTTTTTTATCGCAATCTTAAGCCATTCTTCCCATTTTTCATAAATCATCTTGCCATCAAGCGCGCCAACTTCCTGTCTTACTTGGTCGCTTATGCGATGGAACTGATCATTGCTCTGTATCACAAAAGGAGCTTCAAGCAGGTCAATGTTGCCTGATTTCATTACAATATCAAGATGGGCTTGTTTTATTTTTGCTCTTAAGAGAATATTATTCCAGACAGCATCCCAATCTGATGCCCATTCTTTTACATTGCCTGCAATCCCTTTCAATATGTCAGAGTCTCCATTTATCAAATCAAGCGTCGGCTCAAGCTGGTCTGTCTTTGCTTCATATTTCATAAGATCGCCAAATCCTTTTTCAAGGAGTGGATCTTCTTCCCAATGTTTTCTTACTTCAGATATTTGCGTAACCCTTCTCCATCTGTGAAGTCCATCTGCGCTCTTTATTGGATTTGCGACTATAATTATATCTGTAGCTTTAAATGAAGTCCTTGGAACGCCAATATCATTTACAACCCAATCATAAACACCATATGGCGAGTCTCCATGGATTGTTCCGGCTACGACATTTGCTAGCGCGCCAACTCTCATTGCTTCATAAAGCGCTTTTGCCTCATCGCTTCTTACTTCTCCAACGATTAAGCATGAATCTCCCATTCTTAACGTAGTTCTTATCCCAACTTCTGCAGAAATCTCTGTTGTTCCTTTTGTTAAAGCTGATGCGACTTTCATCGGCTGGATATTATATCCAAGTTTTCTGAGCGCAACGCATGGAAGTTCTAATGTATCCTCAATTGTAATCATTCTGTATTTTCTCATTATTTCAACAAGTATTGATCCTAAAAGAGATGTTTTTCCAGCGCTTCTTGTTCCTGCAACCAGCATTGTTCTTGATCCGTCAATTATGAAACTCATAAGGCCTGCGCCGAGAGCATTAATCATTCTGCCTTTCATAAGAAGCTGCAATGTCCATGGTTTGTCCCTGTGTCTTCTGAGCGAATATGCAAGTCCATTCGGATTAAGCGGAGGCCCGACAACATTGACTCTTGCGCTTGCTCCTGGTATTTCTAATTCTGTATCAAGAATGGGATTTGCTTCGTCAAGCGGTCTTCCAGACATCATCCTGAGTTTTGACGCCCATGATTCTGCTTCAGATGTTGTTGGAACAATATTTGTATAACAATCTGTATAATCTGCATGAACAATAAATATAGGAATCCTTCCCATCGGACTGTTGATTGTTATATCCTGAACTTTATCATCTTGCAATAAAACTTCCACAAGACCAAAGCCGACAGTATATCTGACAAGAATTGCGCCAAGTTCATCAAGTTCCTTTGACCGCAATTTTATTCCTTTGAAACCTGCAAGCTCTTCTAGCATGTCTTTTCCTACATTGAGGAAT
>JAUYGA010000093.1 GCA_030690755.1 Nanobdellota archaeon | reverse complement strand
GTAACCCACAACAGAGAATATAAAAATAAACAAGGCTATCACACAAATAACATCGAAAATCATTGGAGTCAAATACGCACGGTCGAAAGACCTGCAAGAGGCTATAAAAAATTTGAAACCCATCAATTCTACACAAAATATCATGAAACCATATACAACTTCTTCAGACCAAATCAACGAATCCATGGACTAACTCCTGCGCAAAAAGCAGGCGCTAAAGAAAAAATAAGCTACCTCGCACTAATCTTATAAAACCCTCATTAAAACTCAATCCTCGATTAACATTCGAAGAACCTTTTTCATGATAGTCGGACAACAAGTCGAGTCATGGGAAACACTGAATGGATTAGAAATGAGAAAAAAAACTTACGAGATTATTTCAGATTACTGGGAAAAGAAATCTGAAAAAAGAGCACCTCTACTATCTCAATTTTGAGATGTTAAAGTACATGTTCAACCTGTGGATGTTAAGTAAAGGATGTTAAGAAATCAGTTGTTTTCTTTATAAACTATTTCTTGTCGTTTTTCTTCTTATTTTCAAGTTTTTTCAGTTCAGCAAGACTGAGAAAATTATCTTTTGATATCGCAGATTTACCTGTTTCTTGTTCCAATTCTTTTCTCGCATTATGGGCTATTTGTCCTCCTCTTCTCGCAGCTTGCTTATTTTCCTCAAATCCTTGTGCGTCTCTTGTTCTTGTGATGTCGGTTGTGGCCTTTTCTCCAAGCATGTTGAATATGAGTTCCCAATCGGTCATGTGGTCTCTGAGGTTCTGGTTCTTCTTTTTGAGACCCTTAAGTTCTTTGTATTCTTGTACGGTTTTTCCAAAGGTCGCTTTGCTTATCTCATTTGTAAGGATTGCAAAATTTGTTTCTTCTATAACGCCTCGATCTTTCCATTCGTCGGTCAATTCTTGACGGATTGCAATTCCTCTGAGGCGTTTATCTATCCAATCCTTAGGATAACCTTTCATCTCATAATATCCTTTTACCCTATCTTGGGCTAATTCAGGATTTTCAATTTCATCAATGCGCGCTTGAGCCAATTGTGCAAGCCACTGTTTGAAAGGTTCTGCCTTCTTCGACGGAATTGACTGAATCAATCTAAACGCATTTTTTGTATTGACGCAGTCTGTTTCGTAATTTTTTCCATCAGAAGAGGCTAATTTCAGTTGTACCCAAATTGGGGACAACTCAAGTTGTATGAATTCTCTGTCCTTAACTTTACCCCAATATTGCCGGGGCGTAGGAGTATCTGTCAAAGCTTGAACAATATCAACGACAGAAAAATACCATTCCTCATCATACCAAATTCTTCGAATCTTCTTGTCCTGAAATACCACTAAAGCTTTATCTTTATCCATTTTGAGTTAACCAAAACTTGCGCAGTCTAGACGTGTGCCGTCTAGAACTAATTTATTGCTTTATTTATATTATTTACGGGTTTTTAAAATCTAAAAGAAACGAAAAAGGAAGAAAAAAGAAAAAGAATCAACAATATGTTAAAAACAATCAAATCACGAAACGCTTTCCACAACTTTCAGCAAGTCCATATTTTTGAATGGTTTTTGCACAAAACCGCTTGTGTGTTTCAGGTCAACTTCTTCTTTAGGTTTTACTGTGACATAAACAATTGGGATTTTTGAGCCTTTTTTTCTCAAAAGTTCAAGTGTTTCCTGCCCGCTCATTTCAGGCATCATAACATCAAGCAAAACAGCTTTAAAACCGTTTTTTAATGCCATTTTTACGCCTTCTTTACCAGAGCAGCTTGTTTCAACTGCGTAGCCTGCTGTAGTCAGAACATCCTTCATCAGACAGCATATCTCAGCATCATCGTCTATAACAAGTATTTTCTTTTTCATCCTGCACCTCTTATTGTTTTTTGCTGCTTTCTTATTTTTTGTTTCATTTTTTTCCTTCTTTGATTGCAAAATCCTTCAGTTCATTTGTTCTTACATTCTGCCCTAAACTGCTTGTCATGCCATACATTCCCATCTGTTCCTTCATCTTTTTATGCCCTGTTGGAAGTTTTATTGTGAATGTTGTTCCTTTTCCGTATACGGAATTTGTGATTTTAAGCGTTCCGCCATGCGCTTCTGTTATTGCGCGGCTTATGACAAGGCCAAGGCCAGTTCCTCCAAACTTTCTTGTTATGCTGGAATCAACCTGGAAAAATTTATGGAACAGTTTTTCCTGGTCTTCTAATTTTATTCCCACCCCTGTATCAATGACATCTATAAGCACATAATCATCCTGCTTATATGCATTTACTGTTATTCCTCCTTTTTCTGTGAATTTTATCGCGTTCTTTATGAGGTTTGTAACAACCTGCATAAGTCTTGAGTAATCGCCATATATTTTAGGCATAGGTTTTATGTTTGCTTTAAGGTATATTCCGCGGATCTTTGCATCTGTCTGCATTGCATCTATCGAATCTTTTACGATTGTTGTCGGATCAAGCTCGACAAAATTGAATTTCATCTTGCTTGACTGCAGTCTTGCCACATCAAGGATGTCATCTATCAGTCCAGATAGGCGTTTCACATTCCTATCAACAACAGCAAGCATCTCCTTTTGCTTGTCATTCAGTTTTCCGAGTTTCTCATTATGCATCAATTCGAGATATCCTTTTATCGGAACAAGCGGCGTTTTAAG
Source organism: Nanobdellota archaeon (assembly GCA_030690755.1). Classification (GTDB taxonomy): domain Archaea; phylum Nanobdellota; class Nanobdellia; order Woesearchaeales; family JAUYGA01; genus JAUYGA01. The sequence goes on along the minus strand of JAUYGA010000093.1, from coordinate 771 downwards.
CTCATGCGACGTTATGTTGAACAGCTCATTTTTCTTCACATCCTCTTCCTCAAGCTGTTTTCTTGATTCATCAACATCCTCAAGTATGTTCATTGTCGCCTTTATCATGTCTTCTGTCTCTTTGAGTTTCTGGTTGAGTTCATCTGTTTTTATCGCAACCTCTTTTTCAAGCGCTTTTGATCTTTTCTTTTCTGATAAGAGCTCTCTTTCTCTTAGGAGCTTGAGCTCATTGACAATATCTTTTATGCAATCAGCGATTTCTTCTATCTCATCATGGGAACTTTCTATGTCCAAGGATGCGTAGACATTGCCGCTTTCGATTTCTGCAGCATACGCTTTGAGCTCAGTGATAGGCTTAGCAACCTGCTTTGATAGAAAAAACACGATAACTAAAAGTAGCAGCAATAATAAGCAAATTATCCATATAACAGGGTATATGTACTGCATTACAGGCGCAAACACCTTGTCGCGCTCACGCTCTACCAGTATGCAGAGATCTGTTTCATCAATAAAAGCATGCGTTCCGAGAACTGTTGCATTATTATGATTCTTTGAGTACACCAAGTGACTATGTCTCTTTGCAATTTCTGCCGCGTCAAGAGTTTTGTGCAGAAAGCAGTCTTCTGCGTTTTTTGTTTTGATGGTTGTTGGTTTTGGGAATCCTGCAATAGCTGCGCTTCCAACAGGCAGCGCTTCCATTGTTTTGTTGTCATTCGCAACAAGCAACGAATAGTCATCTGCCACAAAATAAACATTAAATTCTGCAGTGCT
>JAUYGA010000138.1 GCA_030690755.1 Nanobdellota archaeon | reverse complement strand
TACTTTTTATCTTCAGATTTGTTGTGAACAAACAAATCTAAATCCCGCTAGATTCTTATATTTAGCGGGATTTTATACTTTATATACAATAAAAAAATAAAAAATCAGATTATTAGTAGGGTATTAATATAACATCTTTCTCAGTTTTGTCGGAAGCTCATCAATTTTTACGCGAATCTGTTCTGTTGTATCCCTGCTTCTTATCGTCACATCATTATTTTCAAGAGAGTCAAAATCAACAGTTACGCAGAATGGAATTCCTTGCTCATCTGCTCTCGCATATCGTCTTCCGATGCTGCCGGATCTGTCAAAAGTGCAGTAAAAATCCTTCCTTAGCATGTCAAAAACCTTTCTTGCTTTGGCCATCAAATCTTCTTTGTTTGAGACTAATGGAAATATTCCTATTTTTATCGGAGCAAGCCTAGGATGAAGTTTCAGAACAACATTTCCTCTTTCCTTATCATCATTGTATGCATCAAACATAAATGCTAAGAATGCGCGTCCAACCCCTTGTGACGGTTCAATTACTGCAGGAACAACTCTTGCATTTGTTGCCTGATCAAAATAGCTTAAATCTTTTCCAGAAAATTTCGCATGCTGTGTCAGATCAAAAGTCAATCTGTTTGCGCTTCCATGTATCTCTTTCCAACCAAGAGGAAATTTATATTCGATATCAAAGCATGCCGATGCATAATGCGCAAGTTCGTCTTTCAAGTGTTCTCTTAAACGGAGATTCTCTTTTTTGATTCCCATATCCAGGAACCACTGATAAACTTCAGCAAGCCAATAGGCATGCCACTGGCAGAGCATTTTTTTATCAAGCATATGACCAATAGTAATCTCAATATGCGGCTCACTTTTTTTCTGCATCTCTTCAGAAATCAAATTAACTTTCATGTGTTTGACATCATTAATATGAGAACAATGGTTGAGTTCAGCAGGATGCACAAAATATTCTATTTCCATCTGCTCAAATTCTCTCACTCTAAAAAGAAAATCCCTTGGGCTTATCTCATTTCGGAATGCTTTTCCAATCTGACATATCCCGAATGGAAGTTTCATACGGGCAGATTCAGAAACAAGTTTGAAATTAGTAAAAATCAGCTGCGCAGTTTCAGGCCTAAGATAAGTTGTCGAATTATCTGTTTGCACAGGCCCGACATTAGTCGAGAACATAAGATTGAATTGTTTTCCAGGCATCAGCTGACCAGCACATTTTGGGCAAGCAATATTATTTTCTTTTACTTTTTCATTTATCTCATCAATTTTCATTCCGTCTGCGCTAATCTTGAGTGATTGTTCTATTAAATAATCTCCACGTACTTTCTCATGGCATTTTGAGCACTCTAAAAGAATATCTGAAAAACAATCAACATGTCCTGATGCTTTCCATACCATTGGATTTGCAATAATTGTACCATCTATTCCGACAACATCTTCACGCGCATGTACGAAACGCCTCCAATACTCTTGTTTTATGTTATTGTTCAGTTCCACGCCAAGATGCCCATAGTCCCAAAAACCCCCGAAGCCGCCATAAATTTCAGAATTCTGATAGACAAAACCTTTTTTCTTGCAAAAAGTTGCTAAATCCTCTACTGTGAATTGTTTTTCCGACATTTCATTATTTTCTTTAATTTTATTTTCAGATTTATTTTCTTTTGTCATGAGAACTAATTATTGTCTGCAATTTAAAAAACATTTGGTTTTTGTCAGATAATAAACGCTTAAGCATAAATAAGTGCCATAACAATCGTTGATAGAAAACTATTTAAATAAACCAGAATAAGTCAGTTATGGTTGTGGCGCCTATGGGGATCAAGGTCTGATTAACTTTTAGTGTTTTGAAGGTCTTGACTATAATGGTAGCTACAGCCTGGGTCTCGAAAGAGCAGGAAAGAGCACACGGCTGAAGTGTTTGCGAAGCAAACGTCCAATTTGCTTTGTAAATTGTGAAACCGTGGTGTCGTGGGTTCAAAGGCCGAACGCAGCATGCAGTATGCAGCGTTCAGCAGAAAGTCCCACCCACCCCATTTTTTTATTTTTTTGTTTTCTGCGTAAAAGGATACTTTCTGAAGTGATAAAAATGCCATGGATAAAAAAATACAGGCCGAAAAAATGTTCTGAAATCGAATCTCAGAATGAAGCAGTGGCAAAGATAAAGGAATTCATTCTTAATTATAAGAAAGCCAAAAAGAAGGCAATGATAATTCATGGACCGACAGGCTGCGGAAAGACTTGCAGTATTTATGCGATTGCAAATGATTTGGATTATGAGATTCTTGAGATAAATGCATCTGACTTGAGGAATAAGGAAGCAATAAACACTGTTGTTGGTTCTGCATCAAAGCAGATGTCTCTTTTTTCAAAAGGAAAAATAATTTTGGTTGACGAGATTGATGGCGTTGCCGGAAGAGAGGATTATGGAGGGATAGCTGCTTTGGCAGGCGTGCTTCAGGATTCATCGCATCCGATAATTATGACTTGCAATGACCCTTATGGGAAAAACCTTTCTTCAATAAGAAGCAAATCAATTGTTGTTGAATTTAACACCTTAACATCAAATTCTATTTTTAATGTTTTAAAATGCATGGCGCAAAAAGAAAATCTTTCTTATGATGATCTTGCTTTGAAAAGTTTGGCTTCAAGATCTGGCGGAGATATGAGGGCTGCAATAAACGATCTTCAGACTTTGTCTTCAGAAAAAAAGCTTACAATGGAATTTGTAGATGAGATATCTGAAAGGGAGAAGAAGGAAAGCATAATCAATGCAATAACAAAAATCATGAAAACCACAGATCCTAAATTGGCAGTTGCTTCATTTGATAATGTGCAGGAAGACCTTAATGAGC
>JAUYGA010000082.1 GCA_030690755.1 Nanobdellota archaeon | reverse complement strand
CAGATTAAGACAACTCGTTGTGTGCCTGGATTAAAAGGCCATGTACGGCCGACAACGGCACAATTAAGCGAATAAGTGTTGTCTTTTTCCTTAATAATTTCTTTTAGTCTTTCAGGATTAATCGCCTTGAATGATTTTTCTCCCTTGATGAATGTCTCAGAAGCAAGGCCTTTTTCGATAAGCTTGTTTAATGAATCATACACATTTCTGCGATGAACTTTTGATTTGATTGATATCTTATTTACATTAACTTCACCTAGATTCAATAACGCTTCGTACACTCTCGCTTCATTAAGGGAAAGTCCAGCTTTTTGCAGTATTTCTTGGTACATGAAGCTTGTAAATATCCCTCTACTTTTAAACTTTTCGCTTTAAGGTGGTAAAGACCACCCCCAAAACTTATATGCTTTACACCTTTTTGGCTATATTATGAAACCACAAGAAGCAGAATACAGGCACTTTGCCTCATTGTTGTCGGGGCAAATAGTAAGATTGCCATATTCAGGAGACTATGAAAGCCCAGAATATAAACCGGGCAATTCAGGCGTCGTTCATGGATATGACATTGGCGGAACACTTGCTAATGCTGCTGAAAGGGATGATGCAGTTAGAAAGATTCTAGGGTTTGAACCCGACGCCGATATTAAGAATCTTTTATTTAATGACCAAGAAGCTACGAGGAACATTTCGAGAGCTCAGGAAGAGGGCATTCTCAATGGGAGCATAAGAGTCTATGCTTTAGATGGCGTAGTTGAACAACTAACTAAAGAACAAGAGATGGGAAAAGATAGAGTTTTGATTACAGTGGGAACATACCAAATGGCTCGCAGTTTTATTCACGGCGCTGGTCTTGAAAACTATGTTTCAGCATTGGTGACGTCTGAAGAAGCAAATACTGGTAATCAAAAGGCAGTAGAAACGTTTCTGAAAGTTTACGAAAGATTGAAAGAAAAAGGAAAGACGATGGAGACGTATTGTGATGATTCTGAAAAAGAAGCCAAAGCAGCTCTTGAAGCAAGCAAACTTATCGAAGAAAAATATGGCAATGGCTTTACAGTCTTTCTGATAAAAAAAGATGCAAAAGATGAAGAGCTGGGCTTGAGTGATAATGGGTATTTTGTCATTCGTTCAATAAAAGATAAAGAAAAATTTAAGGTGTTATAAAATGGAAAATATTAACTGGCAGCATCTTGTAACAAGAAGATTAGCGGTACAAGTAGCAATCGCATGGAACTATGGTTTTGGTAGCTTATTCAATAAAAAATATAACGCTGGAATAAATAACACTTTAGTTTATTATAACGGAAAAAAGACTGACTATTTTGTTGATAGGGATGAACTTAGAAGATTCAACGAGGATTTAGATAAGCTACTCGATGACCCTGAAGTTGTAGCAAATTTGATGCCTGAAGCAAAGAAATTTGTTGAAGAAACTTACGAACTGATAAAAGAAATAACCAAAGCTGCAGACAAATTATCAAATGAAGAATTAGCCAAGCTATTTTCTAAATTCTCAAAATATCATGCTAATTATTACACACGCATGTGGATGGTTTTCAGAATATGTGAAAGAATTGTTATTAAGATTGAGTCAATGCTGGATGAAGTCATTCACGACGAGAATGAAGTAAAAGAGCTTTCATGGATTTTTTCAATTCCATTACTGCCAAATGATGTGACAAACGAAAGGATGGGTTTATTGAGGATTGCTTTAAAGAAAAATGAGTTAAGTGATAAAGAATTAAAGGGTCTCTTGATGGAGCACACTCAAAAATACAGACACATCCCCCTGTTTGATTTCGACCATGAGCCATATGATTTGAATCATTTTGCTGAAGAGATTAAGCAGATTAAAAAACCAAGTGAAGAATTAGAAAAAATTAATTCTGCATTCATGGAAAGGAAAAAAGACTTTGAATCAATGCTGGACCGATTAAACCCAAAGCCAGAACTTAAAAATTTGATTAATATGCTGAAAGATGCAGTTTTTCTCAGAGATTACAGGGACATGATTAGACAAAAGTTAAATCTTTCAATTATAGATTTTTATAAAGAACTGGGGTCAAGAATTGGCTTGAGCATTCAAGATGTTGCTTTGTTGACAAATAAGGAAATTGAAAAATGTTTGCTGTCTTCTAAGCATTTTGATAAAAATAAAATAGAACAAAGAAAAAAATCATTTTTGCTCGTCCAAATTGGTAATAAGATAAAAATATTCTCGGGAGATGCCGCAGTGGAAACTGTTAATGGACTAAACTTATATGAAGTTGTAAATGATACTGGCGTAATAAAAGGAAGACCCGCATCGCCTGGAAGAATAAGCGGAACTGCCAAAATAGTGCACACAAATCTTGATTTTGGCAAATTAAATGAAGGTGATATTCTAGTGGCTGCTATGACCAGGCAGGACTTTGTTTCCGTTATGAGAAAAGTAAGTGCAATAGTTACTAATGAAGGCGGAGTTACATCTCATGCAGCAATCATCGCCAGAGAATTGGGTTTGCCCTGCGTTGTAGGAACACATATTGCAACAGACATTCTGAAAGACGGAGATTTTATAGAAGTTGATGCTAATGAGGGAATAATCAGAAAAATCAGAGATTCGGAGAATCATGGTTTGTGATACTTTTATATCTCGCATTTTAGCAAAGTCACTTGTTTAAAATAAAAAGAAAGAAAAAAGCAATCAACTGATTGCGTTTTGTTTTAGTTATATCTCTCGTTTCTGCAGAGCTTGTTTACGCATGCGCAGTTGTTTGAGTTATATGCTGCCCATACATATGTTGCAGTTCCGCAGTCTGATGGTTTTGTGTATTTTATCGCTGCGTTTTTATTTATGCAATCTTTCGGATGGCATTCTGGTTTTGGCACGCAGTCCATATTTGTGTCGCAATAAGACTCTCCGATTGTTGCCATGTCTATTTTTTCACACCATCTGTATGATCCAACACAGGACAGGCTGTTTGCTCTTTCATCTTTTGCGCATCCTTCTGGAGGCACTAGTTTGCTGTTTGTTTCTTTCATTTTTGTGAGTGAGTTGTTGCAGCAGTCGAATGTGGCCATTTTTTCACACATTTTTGTTAGGTTAGCATAGTATCCAGCGTCGATAGTTTTTGTTTTTGGTGTTTCTGGCTCTTTTGTTTCAGTTATCGGTGTTTCTGTTTTTTCAGGTTCAACAACAGTTGCATCTGCTTTTGGCTCTGTTGGTTGTACTTGTATTGTTTCTTGTGTTGTGCTTGTGTCTGTTTTTGGTTTATCTGTCTGAGAATCAGAACTAGGTATCTGTCCCGAGGTATCATTGGTTTTATTTTCTGTTTGACAGCCTGCTATGAACAGCATTGTTAGGCCAATCAGGATAATTGCAAAAATAATAGAACTCTTTTTTATGTTTTTTAATGTTTTTTCCATGACAAAAGTCACCTCTTTTACTTCTTTTTTAATTTTTCTAAATCTTATTGATTCAATGCGTTTTAGTTATTAATTTCAGTCATATATTATAAATCTGCTTGATAATTCAACTACTTTTTCTTTGACCTTTAAAATCTTTTCTCTATTGTCTATATTTTCTATGACTTCGTTTATGTATGCTGCAACATCTACCATTTCTTGTTCTTTCAGCCCTCTTGCGGTTATTGCAGGTGTTCCAATTCTTATTCCGCTAGGGTCAAATGGGCTTCTTTTGTCAAATGGCACCATGTTCTTGTTTACAGTGATGTTGGCCTCATCAAGCGCTGCTTCTGCCTGTTTTCCTGTGACGTTTTTGTTTGTAAGGTCAATCAGTATTAGGTGGTTATCTGTTCCGCCGCTGATAAGCTTGAAGTCATAATCTATAAGTTCATCTGCCAGAACTTTTGCATTTTTTACTATTTGTACTGCATAATTCTTGAATTCAGGCCTTAATGCTTCTCCGAATGCAACTGCTTTTGCAGCATTTGTATGATTATGCGGGCCTCCTTGCATTCCTGGGAAAACTGCTTTGTCTATTGCTTTAGCATATTTTTCTTTGCATAGTATTATTGCGCCTCTTGGTCCTCTGAGTGTTTTGTGCGTTGTGGTTGTTACAACATCTGTGTATGGAAAGCAGTGTTTGTGGACATCTGATACTATTAGGCCCGCGATGTGCGAGACATCTGCCATTGATATCGCGCCGACATCTTTTGCTATCTCGTCAAATTCCTTGAAGTCTATCTCTCGCGGGTATGCTGTCGCTCCTGATAATATCAGTTTTGGTTTTTCTTTTTCTGCGATTTTGCGGACTTCATCATAATCTATCCTATGATCATCTTCTCTTACGCCATATTGGCTGAATTTGTAGAATTTTCCTGAAAAATTTACAGGATGCCCATGTGTCAAATGGCCGCCATGCGCAAGGTTCATTCCAAGTATCTTGTCTCCTAGTTCGAGAAGCGCGAAATATGCCTGCATATTTGCTGGGCTTCCGGACAAGGGCTGGACATTTGCATGTTCTGCATTGAATAGTTTTTTTGCCCGTTCTATTGCAAGCAGTTCTATGTCGTCGATGTTTTTGTTTCCGCCATAGTATCTTTTGCCAGGGTAACCTTCAGAATATTTGTTTGTTCCAATTGAGCCGAGCGCTTCAAGAACTGCTTTTGATACAAAATTTTCTGATGGAATCATCTCAAGGCCGAAGTTTTGTCTGTGTTTTTCATTCTTTAAAAAATCATATATTTGAGGATCTGTTTCTTTTAATGTGTTCTTTATCATTATCATTTTCATTGCCGCCTATTGTCCAAGGTATTCCTTTTTTATTTTTTCTATCTCATTTGTGAATTTGTTTTGCAGGTCTTCAGCAGTGTCATAGATTATAAAACTGATTGATGGCATGCCTAGCAGCATCCTTGATACTGCCGCATCTTTTTGATAGACGCAGATTATCCTTTTGTCAAATAGGTATGCCAGCATTATTTCAAGGCCGTTTCCTGTGCTTGGATTGCTGCATTCTATCACTATGAAATCTGATTTTTTTACAGCGTCTGTGTCTCTTGTGTATATCTCTTCAGGTGTTATTTCAGGATTGTCCAGATTTCCTTTGTTTGTGTCTCTTTCTGGGCAGTATACATCTATTCCTTTCTCTTCAGCTATCAGGACCATCATGCTGATTATGCTGAGACTTGTCCTGTTGCTTCCTGTTATCTGTCCAGTGATATACGATCTGAGTTTTGGTGTTTCTTTATCTGTCGGGTTTGCCATTGTTCACCTATTGTTTTTCTGTTTTTTGTTTTGTCGGTTGTTTTGTCGGTTATATTGCAATAAATTT
>JAUYGA010000136.1 GCA_030690755.1 Nanobdellota archaeon | reverse complement strand
GTTAACCTGATGAAGGAATGCATCTGGGATGCAAATGAGCTGATGAAGGAAAAGAATATGAAGCCATTCCAGACAGATGTTGTGGCTATCGCGACAACTTTATTTGAGAAAAGAGGCTCGCATAATGTGTATTGGAAAGAGCGCAAATGCAGAGAGAAATTTGAAGGCATTTTCAAGAAAGCAGAAAAGCCGAGATTGGAAGCGCCTTTGACAAACTTTGTCGGAAAACAAGGTTTTAATGCATACAAAAAGGCAAGAACCTGAAATGACTCGAAAAGAAACTGGAAAAGGCCTCTGGCGTGTTTCATTTATTGAACTTAAAAATAAGACCAAGAGATATAAGGTCACCAGGAGAATTCCTCATTTAGGAATAAATGAAACACGAATGTTTTCCAATAAAGAAGAGGCTCTTAACCAGTTTTGGGAATGGTCAGATTAATTTGCTTTTTTTTATTTTTTTCATTAGAACAAGCTCAAGTTCTGGCTGATCTCTTGAGTAAATGTCTGGAATGTCTAAAGAAACAATCCTTTTTTTCAAATACTGCTGCGGAAATCTTAAACCAAGTTCTTTTCTTTGTTCATCTTCCATCACAAAAATACTATCTGCCCAATCGATCTGTTCTTTTGTGACAGGTTTTTCATTAAATAACCCTGCAGACTTAGTCTCGTGTCTATTTTTAAGAAGAAGCTCTGCTTTTTTACTTCTGTTCTTGTTTTGATTGCATATGAATAAGAGTTTCATCAGAAGCATTAGTTTGATTAAGAATAAAAAACTATCTCAAAGCCAAAGCTGCGTCTGCCTCGTTCCTCGCCACGATACTGTACGCAGCATGCGGTGTGCAGCGTACAGTGCATATTGGCGGCATACGTCACAGCTTTGGCTTTTATAGAATTAACTTAATATAAAGATTTTCTTTCATAATCCTTTTTGCCTTTCCTGTTCTTTCCTTTATATTCTTCAGGAAATTCAGGCGTTATAGAAACAATTGATGCAATAAAACAGATGGTAAAGAAAACAACCATTGTAAAACCCCAGGTCTTGTCAATCTTCTGCGCTTCCAAAAGAACTGCGAATATTATCAGGCCAAGAAGGCTTACTAGAGCGAAATTGTTTGATAGTGGGACTGTTCTCATTCTGACCTCTTTTTTTTAAGTTTATATTTGATATTAGAGTTGTTTGTTATTTTAATATTTAAATGTTGCTAAATTGGATAACTGGTTTTTCTTCTAGGGGAGTTTCTGTGCTTTTTTTTATTCTGTTTTGTTCCATGAAGGAATATAACTTGGTAAATTCAGAAGATGCGTCTCCGATAAGCTCGGTAGATTCTCGTGTCACAATGATTTTTGGTTTGCCATCAAAATTACTGTCTTGACTCGAATAAAGAATTACTTTATCATAAACATATCCGCATTTTCCATCGCCAAAGAATACATCATTTGCATATCTCGCAACATCTTCTAGCGAATGAAGGACTTCACCATGGCCTGCCTTTACAGATGTGTGGTATTCAACTTCAGTTTTACCTTTATCTTTTGTTTCTTTTTTAAAACAATATAATTCAAGTATTCTTTCTACATTTTCTACAACCATATTTACCCCTGAATTGTTACTTTAGTCATCTTATCGCCGACCTGAAGTTTCTGAACAACATCCATGCCTTCCGTCACAATCCCAAAGACCGCATAATTGTCATCAAGGAAATGAGATGCCTCTAGCGTGAAATAAAACTGCGATGATGCTGAGTCTTTTTCCGCTGAACGGGCCATTCCTAAAGCGCCTTTGACATGTCTTAGTTTTGGGCTGATTTCCAAAGGAATTGTCTTGCTGGAACCGCCTGTCCCATCCCCTTTTGGGTCTCCGCCTTGGACAACAAATCCTGGTTCTAAGCGATGGAATGTCAAACCATTATAAAATCCGCTCTCTATAAGGTCAATGAAATTTTTTGTAGTAACAGGAGCATCTTCTTCATAAAGTTCGAATCTGACTGTTCCTTTTGTTGTTTCCATAAATACTGTTCTGCCAATTTTTGGCGAATTTGATTGAGATTGTTTTGCCAATGTTTCACCCTCTGCAATGTTTTTTTCCTTCAAATCATCAAGATTCTCGCCAAGATTGCCCTTTCTTGAGCAGCCTGCAAAAATTAAGATAGTCATCAATACAGATATAAGAATAAATGATGTTAAGTGTTTTAATTTCAAGTTTTCAACCTCAATCAAGAAAATAAAGCTAGACCTTAATAAATTTTACTAATATTCAATATTGGTTGTCGAATTTAGTTATTTATAGATGGCTTTGATTAACCCACTTATTTTCACAAAATTCTTTTTTCATTGTATATAAAGTATAGATTCTGTTCTTTTCTATGGGAAATGACACTATTTCCGTATATAGTGAAGTATATCTTTATTTGTAGCCACAAACTTTAAGAATCTCAGCACATTTACTATTCAGGGGCGGTTAGAGTGGTATTTTTATTTAAACCTTTTGAGATTAAATTGCAAAAAGTT
>JAUYGA010000050.1 GCA_030690755.1 Nanobdellota archaeon | reverse complement strand
CTCCGGTGTTTATCAGTGTTTATGGTTTTGTATTCACTGATTAGCAAGTATTTAAATCTTACGCTTGCCTTAGCACTGCCCTATTTGGCAATCAGCTAGAAACATTTATAAACAAATTTAAAGCATTTTCAGTTTTATGGCGGCCATAGTTCAATGGTAGAATAGGGGACTGTGGCTAACTTTTAAAGCAGTTAACAGTCATCCCTTGGCGCGAGTTCGATTAGCTGATGCATCTGACAAAGGAGAGCGTAGCTCGACTGTCTCGCTGGCCGCCCCATTTTTTTTAAAACATGAATTAATCTCATAAATTAACCTAAAAGTTTAAATATACATAATCATTTTTCAAGTTCAATATAATTACTCGCCGGGAAAAAGATGGTGATAGACAACCATGTTGTTTTTCATGGCAGAGGTGAATAAAAATGGGCTTTGTTGACTACATAAAAAATGTTTTTAAAAGAAAAAGCGTAGATGATGAAGAGAATGTCGATTTGAGGCATGCTAATCTCGAATCCACGGATTCTGAGGAAGTTGAGCTTAGTGAGGATCTTTCTGAGGATGATAGTGAAGAAGCGGTCAGGATAGAGAAGCAAGGCTCTTTTCAGAAGGCCAAGGAGTCTCCTGTCGCAAAAGCAATGCCTGAAATGAAGAAGGTCTCGCTTGTCTGCGGTTCCTGCAATTATAAGTTCGCAAGGGCAGAGGATAATGTCCCAAAGATGTGTCCTTATTGCGGAAAGGATATATAATTTCTTGATTTTTTGATTTTTTTTTTGATTTCTTTTTTTTCTTGTTTTGATATGATTTTTCTGGCGTTGGTGTTTAAGGCAAAAAAAGGGCTAAAACCTGTGTTATTTTGGCAATTTTGGCCTAAAAATCAAATAGGTTTAAATAGAAACAGTGATTTCACCTAAAATAGTATACGAAGAATGCGACTTTTTCTTTGCGTATTCAAGTATAACGAATAGATAATAAACCAATAAGGTGAAGTAAAATGGGATATGGAGACAATAATAGAGGCGGCGGAAGAGGCGGCTTCAGAGGCGGCGGTGGCGGCAGCAGTTTTAATAGCGGCCCAAGAGAAATGCATAAAGCAGTTTGCTCAGATTGCGGAAAAGAATGCGAAGTTCCTTTCAAGCCAACAGAAGGCAAGTCAGTTTATTGCAGAGATTGTTATCAGAACCACAAAAAGTTTTGAGACAGTTTTAATTTAGTTTTTTTATTTTTTTCTTTTATTTTTTTTCTTTTGTGTTTGTTCATTTCTTCTTTTTAACTGTTTCCGTATGATTTTCGGAGTAATCAATTTGCAACCAATTTCAAACAATTAACTTTTTATACTGAATTCTGATTTCCATCCTCATGGCCAAGACTGACAAGGAAATCAAGAAGGAATTCAAGGCAATGGCGAGGAAGGATCCTGATAAATTCTATGCTACATCAGTTTTGAAGTCAGAAGGTTTTGTCAGGCATGAGTGCAAGAAATGCGGAACTTTTTATTGGTCAACTGCTGACAACAAAGAACTTGATGTTTGCGGCGATCCTACTTGTTCAGGCGGTTTTAGGTTTATCGGTAATTCTCCTGCAAAGAATAAGATGGATTATGTTGGTGTCTGGAAAGCTTTTGCGGAATTTTTTGAGAAGCGCGGATATAAACCAATAAAGCGTTATCCTGTAGCTGCCCGCTGGAGAGACGATACTGATTTTGTTCAGGCATCTATTTATGATTTTCAGCCATATGTTGTTTCAGGTGAAGTTGAACCGCCGGCAAATCCGCTTGTTGTTCCTCAGTTCTGCTTAAGATTCAATGATATTGATAATGTCGGAATCACTGGAGCTCATTATACTGGTTTTGTCATGATTGGCCAGCATGCTTTCAAACCTATTGAAGAATATGACCAGCCAAAATATTTCAAGGATATTCATGATTGGATTGTTCTTGGTCTTGGTATTCCTAAATTTGAGATAAAGTATCATGAGGATGGTTGGGCTGGCGGCGGAAACGCTGGTGTTTGCATGGAATATTTCTGCAGAGGTCTTGAATTAGGAAACCAAGTTTATATGACTCATGATGTCAGCAGCGAAAAGTACAAGCCTCTTAAGTTGAAGGTTCTTGATATGGGTATGGGTCATGAACGTAATTCTTGGATCAGCATTGGTAAAAGCACTAGTTATGAGACGACATTTCCTATTGTTTGCGAGCGCTTGTACAAAAGAACAGGGATAAAGGTTGACGAGCATCTTATGAAGAAATTCCTGCCTTATTCTTCTTATCTTAATGTTGATGAGGTTGAAGATATTGATGAGGCTTGGGCTGATGTTGCAAAGAAAATCGGCTTGAGTGCTGAAGAGCTTAAGGTAAAAATCCAGCCTCTTGCAGCGATTTATTCTATTGCTGAACATTCGCGTTCACTCTTGGTTGCATTAAGCGATGGTGTGCTTCCAAGCAATGTCGGTGGCGGTTATAATCTCCGTGTTATATTGCGAAGGGCCCTTGCATTGATTGATAGGTATGGTTGGGATATTTCATTGCCTGAAGTTTGCGAGTGGCATGCAGAGTATCTTTTCCCATTATTCCCTGAGCTGAAAGAGAATCTTGTTGAAGTCTCAAAGATTCTTGAAGTCGAAAAAAGGAAATACAGCGCTACAAAAGAAAAAACGCGTAGCATTGTAAAAGCATTGATTGAAAAAGATGAGAAGATTTCAGAAGAATTGCTTTTAGAGCTTTATGATAGTCATGGTGTTTCTCCCGATATTATTGAAAAGGAAGCTGAACTTCTTGGTAAAAAGGTTTCTGTTCCAGATGACTTTTATGCCAGGGTTGCTGCCAGGCATGCTGATTCGCAGAAAAAACAGGAGACTGCGACAAAGAAGGACGAGAAGATTAATCTGAAGACAAAAGACACTAAAGCGCTTTATTTTGATAATTACCTTCTTTTGGAGTTTGAAGCAAAAGTCAAGGAAATTATTGAAGGACAAAAAGAAGGAAGGCCAGTTCAGTTTGTTGTTCTTGATGAGACTGCTTTTTATCCGACATCTGGAGGTCAGCTTCATGACATTGGAAAAATTAATGGGTTTGATGTTGTTGATGTTATGAAACAAGGTAATGTCATTATTCATATTGTTGCTAGCAGCAAAGGAAAAACATTTAATATAAATCAGGGAGATAAAGTTCAATGCCTTGTTGATAAGGACCGTAGAACACAACTTGCTCAGCATCACACTTCAACTCACATAATTAATGGCGCTGCGCGAATCATTTTGGGTAATCATGTTTGGCAGGCAGGCGCTGCAAAATTCACCGACAAGGCAAGACTAGACATTACGCATTTTGACAGTATCAGCGAGGATGAGTTGAAGAAGATTGAGGCTTTTGCCAATGATATTGTTGCCAAGGATTTGCCTGTGAAAAAATCTTTCATCAAGAGAAATATTGCAGAGCAAAAATATGGTTTCAGATTGTATCAGGGAGGAGCAGTTCCTGGAAAAGATATCCGTGTTATTGAGATTCCTGGTTTTGATGTTGAGGCTTGCGCAGGAACGCATCTTAATTCTACAAAAGAGGCTGGCGCAATAAAAATCTTAAAGACTTCAAAAGTTCAGGATGGCATTGTAAGGATAGAGTTTGCTTCTGGAAAAGCTGCTGTTGAAACTGTCAATAAGGATTCAAGCATTCTTTTTGAGTTTGCGCAGCTAGTCAATTGTGATATTGATCAGACTCCTGGAAGGGCTCGCGAATTGTTCGAGAAGTGGAAAACTGTTGTCAAAAAGGGAAAGCAAGTTGACTCAATTGTACTGATAAGTCATGAACATTATTCAGGAACAGAAGAGAATCTTCTGAAGCAGGTCGCAAACATTTTCAGGACTCAACCTGAGCATATTGTTGGCGCTGCAAGTAAATTCTTAAAGCAGCTTAAAGATTCATGGGGAAAGACAAAATAATTTTGTAAGGTGTTCAGATGATAATTTCAAACTGTCCGAAAACAAAAGAAGAATTGATTAAGTTCTATAATGATTTAGATAAGTCATCTGCTAAATCTGATAAGGCCATGAGAAAGCTTCTTGAAGCGTCTTATGAGACTGTTTCTGAAACAGGCGCTTGCTCCAGCCGCCTTGATGAGATTAAGGTTTTTTGCAAAAAGATGGGTCACAAAAAGATAGGGGCGGCATACTGCAAAGGTCTTAAGGATTATGGCGAGAAAGTTGATTCTGCTCTGAGTTATGATTTTGAGGTTTTTTCTGTCTGTTGCAATGTCTGCGGAATCAACAAGTCAGATATCCAGGTTAAGCAGATTAAGCCAGAAGCTGTCGAAGCAGCCTGCAATCCTATAGGTCAAGCTCTTGCGCTGAATGATAAGAAAGTTGATTTTGTTGTCAAGTGCGGTTTTTGTTTAGGTCATGACTTGATTTTTTCAAAGACGATAAATGCCCCAACCACTACGCTAGTTGTCAAAGACCGAAAATTTAAGCATAGGACGTTTGATATTTTCTGATTTTTATTTTTCTGAACTTATTTTTTTACTTTTTAATCCCGCGTTCTTCGCTGAGTCCAAGATGGTCTGTTTCAACTTCCACAATGGCCTGGAAGAGCTGTTTTAATCTTGGTTCGACTGCTTCATCTCTGAATTGCGCATAATGTTTTATTGCGTTGCTTTCCCTGTCATGCGATTCCTGAAGTTCGTCGATGTATTCAACAGGGCACGTGTCAGCTTTTGCAATATTTATGCTTGAAAGCTGCAGGATTTTCTTCCACATTGAGGCATGTTCAGCTTCAACTTTTCCAAGGACTTTGAACATTGCTTTTCCTTCAACATCTTTGCATTTCTCGGCAGAGCAGAAATAGAATGCAGAGTTGCTTATCTCAAGCTGCAGCGCTGCTTCAACATTTTTCTTTGATTTTTCTGTCAGGTTTTTTATTGGAATGTCAAGGCCTTCCTTAGGAGTCCAGTTTTTTGCGAGTATCATATTTTTTGCATGAGCTCCGCAGAATGGACAATGACTTGGTTTGTCTTCTCCGACATAACTATCTCCGCAAATTATACATCTCCATATTTTTACTGCCATATTAACCACCCTCTGAGTTTTTATATCTTGATTTGTAAGTTAATTTACCTATTTTCCTTGTTATTTTTAATGGTTTTGTATTTTCACTCAAAAAAAGCCCTTCCTATCCTGACCATATTTGCGCCGTTCTCTATCGTTAGAGCATAGTCTTCAGATGTTCCCATAGAAAGGTATTCAAGTTTGGTTCCTGCCTTGCATATTTTGTCGTATTCTAATTTCATTGTTTTTAAGCATTCTGTCAATGCAGCTTTTTCAGCTATCGGCGGCAAGGTCATTAATCCCATCAGTTTTATGTTGTTCATTTGACTTATTTTTAGAACAGCATTGTTGATTTCTGAGATTTCAATTCCATGCTCCTTTTTTTGGTCTGTTCTTATCTGCAGCAGAATGTTTTGTTTTATTCCAAGTTGCGAGCTTGTTTTGTTGACTATTTCTGCAAGTTCTATCGAGTCAATGCTCTGTATCAGAAAAACATCAGATTCCAGGACTTTCTTTACCTTGTTTTTTTGCAGGCTTCCTATGAAATGAATTCTGACGTTTGTATGGTTTTGGTTTTTGTCCAGTATTCCTGTTTCTTTAATTTCTTTCAGCTGTTGGAAGGTGTTAAAACCAATGTCTGTTATTCCGTTTTCTATGAGTTCTTTTATTTGTTCTTTATCAGCATATTTCACAGCTGCGACTATTGTCACTTCAGCTGGAATTCCTTTTTTTATTTTTTCAATGTTTTCTTTGATTCCCATTTTTTGTCAGAGGATATTCTTGTATTGTTTGTTTATTAAATATAGCTTACCAGTTTTCTTTGAGTTCTCATATTCTTTAGGATTAAGCTGTTTTTTAGGACGTGTGTTATGTCATAACCAAATTTCTTCTTGACGAGCTTTTCTGCATATTTCAGCATGAGTTCCTTGTCTGAGAAAATCAATGGTTGTGAGGCAAGGGATTTTCGTGTTGCTTCTCTGACAACCCATACTCCTAGAGGAACAGAATATTCTCCTGTTATGAATCTTAAGACAAGGCATGTTCCTTTTCTTTTTTTGCTGCTGAGATGTTCAAGAAGCGCAAGCTTTGTCGCGTAATATCCTCCAGCAGTGTTCTCTGCATAGTCTTTTCTGCCGTTGTGGAATTCATGGTCTGTTGTGTATTCTATTGTCTCGGCAGTGTTCCAGCTTGCTTTTGGCATGTACATTTCAAAAAGTTCATAGCTCCAGACATCTGGGAACATGAGGATGAGATAATAGTTTCCGAGGTATCCTCCGAAATATGCTGCATAGTCTGTTTCATTGCAGTCTTTAATTTTGTCCATCAATGTTTTTGCAATTGAATCATCTGCTGCAGTTATCGCCCATCTTGTCGGTACAAGACGGCGGTCTTTTTTCATTCCAATACTTCCTACGCTCAGCAGTTTTGACAGAAAATTCTCATCAAATCCTTTCTTGTAAAGGTATTTCATCGCATCATTTGCTTTGAAATGAACATCTGATACGACCTTGTCAACTTTTGAATCAATTTTTGGGTTAGAGGTTGTTTCTAAGTTTTGTAGTTCTCCTGCTGGTCCGGTTGGCGCAGCATGCGCATCGGTGTTAAGACGGAATTTCGGCTTGTCTTTCAGTTTAACTTCAATATCAACTGGCTTAGACGCCATTCCTATCTCTTTACTTATGTCTAGAAATTTCTCGCTTTTTCTTACGCTTGTTATGTGGTTTTTGAATCTTGAGTTAACTAAGCTTGATCTGAAATCTATAATCTGTCTTATCTGGAAATCATTCTCAGACCAGTGTCTTGGCGCATCATAGATCCATGATCTTTCTGAGCTTGTCTCCTCAATAGGCGATAGGACGCCGACATTTATGAAAGGATATCCGTAGTGGCCTATGAACGGCGCAGGAGAACTACTTACAAATTCTGATTTTTGTGATTTTTCTTTTATCTTGAACAGGCTTTCTGATTTTGCAATTATCGGACAAAATGTTCTTCCGCAGTTTTTTGGATTTCTGCCTTTGCATTGTATGCATGAGATTTTCATAATTTTGAAAGAAATACATCTGGCTTTATCTTGTTTTTCATCAGAAAGATTTATAAATGACTACTCTTTAATGGTGATTTATTAGGGTTTTAATTGTTGAGGGGAATTATAATGGTTAAATTTGAAAATAAAAAACCGCTTTTTGGAAAAGCAGATGATTCAAGCAAATCAAAATACAGCTTAAGAACTGCTGTTTACGTTGGTCTTGCAGTTGCTGCAGTGAGCGCATCGGCTTATTGTGTTATTGAACCTTTAATTTCTGAGAATAATCATCTTCGAAACAAGTCTTATATGATGGAAAGACTCGTAACTCAAGATATGCCTCTTTACCAGAAACGAATAAGAGGTTTGGAAAAACAGGTTTCTTCTCTCGAAGAGAAAAATGGCAAATTGGAACATAACTTGCAGGCATGCTACGTCAGAAGTGAGCAGGAAAATTTAAATTTAAAACTGGAATCCCAAATACAAAAAAGTGTAGGAACTGCTTTTGGTTCTGATCATGATCTGAACTCAGTTTATGGCTTGCTAAAAGAGATGAACTGCAGAAAAGTTAAGTTGGACGTTATGGCTCCAGTTATTGTTGAGTTAAGCGATACTGCAAAGCAATGTTCGAATAATATATTAAAAGACGCTCCTTATAACGCAATGGCAATGGCAAATGAGCTTGTTATTCCAACAAGATTTGCTGAGGCTTATGTAAAGGCGCATAGGAAGATGTGATTTTTTAGTTTTATTTAGTTTTATAATTTATACAGGAGGGTTAAAATGAAAGAAGAAGAGAAGCAGGGGAATAAAGTATCTTTGCGTGATAAAGTTGCATTTTCTGTAGTTACTTTAGCGGCTGTTGCAGCATTGACATCGCTTGCTTATGTGCCTAAGTTCGGAAACAGGATTCTTAGTTATGATGGTATAAATGAGAAGGTTGTGTCTGCAGTTGACTGGTCAGATAATGATTTTATTGAAAGGCCAGAGTTAGAAAGATTTCTGCTTGCTAATGATTGTCAGGGATATATTAAAACCAACCAGACGATTGGTTACGGAGAACCTATTCCCATTTCAGTTAATGACATATCAGACAAAATCTATGTTTCTTCATTTGAGGTTAATGTAAAATTGGTTGAAGATTGCACGTATTCCTTGGATATTGACAGTGGTGCAGGGCAGATGGACGTTTTAGCTGTTATGCCGAGAAATCAAGCAGAAAAATATTTAGGAAACCGCTGAATGTGTGATTTTTCTAATCCTTTTTCTTTCTTTCTTTTTCTTTTTTTTCGTAGCATGCGCATAGCATCCTCAAAATTCTCGACGTGTTAGTGGAAAGAGCTATCTCCCCGTAGGGGGCATCCCCCGTTAACGCTCGTCGATAATTTTAGGTTTATGGAATTTTGACCTTATGATGCTATGCGCATATTCTCATACAAACCTTTATAAACAAATTGATTCTTTCCCAGCTTATTGATATTGATATCTTTTTTTTATCTGGCTTAGGATGTGGTATATATGTTGACAAAGAAAGACTTTGATAAAATCAGGGAAGAACTAGATAATTGCAAGAATCCTCTTTTCTTTTTTCATGACGATCCTGACGGCTTAACTTCTTTTTTGCTGTTTTACCGGTATGTCGGAGCAGGCCATGGCATAGTCATAAAGACCAATCCTAAAATAGATTTTCAGTATGTGAAGAAAGTTGAGGAATACAAGCCAGATAAAGTCTTTATTCTTGACATTGCGATGGTTGATCAGGATTTTCTTAATGCAGTAAATATTCCAGTCATCTGGGTTGATCATCATGAGCCATTGAAGCGCGATAAGGTATTATATTTTAATCCAAGGATAAATAAAAAAACAGACAATATTCCTGCTTCAACTCTTTGTTATTATGTTGTTAATCAGGATTTGTGGCTTGCAATGATTGGCGCGATTGGCGACTGGTATTTCCCGCCTTTTGCTGGTGATTTTTTGGAAAAGCATCCTGGTCTGATGGATCCTGACATAAAAGATCCTGACAAGGCGCTATTCGGAAGCAAAGTCGGAACATTAGTTTTCATATTCTCTTTTATCCTGAAAGGAAGGACAAGCGATGTGATGAGGTCTGTCAAAACATTGACGAGGATTGACGATCCGAATGAGATTCTTGACCAGACGACTGCGAAGGGAAAATATATCTATAAAAGATATTTGCAAGTCGGAAAGGTCTATGAGAAACTTCTGAAGAGAGCAATTGCTGAAAAAGGAAAGATGATTGTTTTCACATACATGGAAGATAATGTCAGCTTTACAAAAGATCTTGCAAACCAAGTCTTATACAATAATCCTGATAGTGTTGTTATCATTGGAAGAGAAAAAGGAGAAGAGGTAAAGATGAGCATCAGATCAAAGCATCATTTCCTGCCTGCCATTGTCGAAAAGGCAATGTCGGATGTTGAAGGTTATGGCGGCGGCCATGAGCATGCCTGCGGGGCCTGCGTTAAGATAAAAGATTTTCCTAAGTTTGTCGCAAACATCAAGAGAGAAGTTAAACTTTGATTTCTAATTTGTAACTACTGTTGGGTAGAAAGATTTATAAATGAAATATTCTTTTAGAATGTTATGGGGAATTTTCAGATTATTCCGGAAAGTAAATCTGGTGTGATAGAATCGCCATCAGATATTGGACTAGATCTTATTGTTGAGAAGATGGCTGAATTCATAGGTAAAGACAGATTGCTGCCAAAACTCAGTGAAGAAGAACAAGAGAGACGCAGCCTTTTTGGCATAGAAAATGACCAGCCAGAAAAAAAATGGGTGGATCCTGCGGCAGAAGAAATAACTGAAGTTCTAAAAAATTGGGTATATGGTTTTGAAACAGATGCGTCGACAATACATGATAGGCGGCAGATTGTAAAGCAGGCTTTAGAAAATCCTAAATTTACTCACGCAATAGATTCCTCTTCAATAAAACCTTTTGATTTCAAAAATATGATGTATGCAGTAAACAGCAATAGCAGAACACGAGATTTCTTCTTACATGCCTATGAACACCATGCTTTGAAAAGATTCGAAAATTATGTTGCATGTGTTTCTTCATTTAAAGAATCATTGGGGGATTATCAGGATTCTGCAATCATTAAGGAGTTGTCTAACTCTCTTTCTGCAAGGCTGATTGAAGCAGAAGAGTTGAAACAAAAGCTGGATATAAATCTTGAACCAGTTGTCAAGATAAAAGTAAAACCTAGCGATTTAATAAAGTTTTATCATAAATATCAAAAGCTTTATGACGACAAACAAAAGGGTTATGTGTACAGGGTTGATCATAATGAAAGTCTTTCTGCCAGAAATGAAGTTTTATGCAAAGTGATGAATAGACTTACTGATGAGGAATTTGATTTCAAGTTAAAATTTTCTCAAAAATTTAAGTTCTTGAAAAATATCTTAGATCAGTTTGGTAATGAATGGGGTAAAAAATCTCTAGTAGAAAGATTAAATTTGAACCTTTCTCTGTTTTTTTCTCAACTTACTCTCGAGGCGGAATTTAAGCCGGATCCTTCTAATAAGACTATAGTAAAGGGTGAAGTTAAATATCTTAAAAACAGCAGGATTTGCGGAACTTATGAAGGCATATTAAATTTTTATGATAGTTCATTTAGGTCATTCATTGAGCAGAGGATGCTTGAACAGAACTTTCCTTTGCTAGAAAATTTTGATGAAAAAATAGTATCTTTTGAGGGCATGCTAAAAGAGCTCAAAGCAATATCTGCAGCATCGCATTATGTAAAAGCAGTGCAGGAAAAAGGTTATCCCTCTGTGTTCCCAAAGATTGCTGAAGGTGATTCTAGAATAGACATCGCTATAGTCGATATGTTTAATCCTCTTTACACATTGCACTTTGAGAGAAGAGTAATGCCTAATAATGTTGAAACGACACCTGAAAAAAATGTTGTTATAATAACAGGCGCTAATGAAAACGGAAAATCAACCTATATGAATGGTCTTGGTCAAACTTATGCGTTCTTCCAAGCAGGACTTCCTATTTTTGCAAATGCGGCAGAAATGACAGTTAAAGACAAGCTCTTAGTTCATCGCGTTAACCCTGGAGATATAGGCACTACAAGTTCTAGACATGCTTATGAATGTAAAGTTGTTACTGAAACTGCCCAAAAAATGACTTATAAGACATTGCTGCTTTGTGATGAGTTGTTCACAGGAACAGCACCATCGGATGGTATTGCCTGTTCAACTCATTTTATAGACTTTGTTGTCCAAACAGGCGGCACAGGACTTTTTGTATCGCACTACATGCCACTTGCTCAGGGTTATGAAAAATGTTCTAATGTTGCTCTAAAATGTTTCAAACTGGATCATACAAAAGAACCGCCATTCACATTCAGAATGGAGCCAGGTGTTGCCGAAAGTAGCGAAGGTGAAGCTGTGGCAACTAAATATGGCGTCAGCGACAGACATTTTAATTTCATACTTGGCCAGAAAGAGTTTAATAATGAAATTATAAAAAGACCGCTTATAAAATAGATCGTCCTAGTCTAAAAAGTTTTCATCAAATTATGAATGAAAAAATCAATAATCTATAATTCATCAAACAATATAAAAACTTTTATAAACAAACATAAAAATATCCTCTTGTATCGCGTCGGTGGTCTAATGGTTATGACTGCGGCCTTCCAAGCCGCGTATCTGGGTTCGAATCCCAGCCGACGCATTTAACCCCTGGTACCCCAAAAGGGTAACATTTTTATACTTGACTTAGTTCTAGCTCTCTTATGAGAGATTATTCAATTGAAAAGAAAACTGTGATGAGAGGAAGAAGAGAGTATCTTGAGATAGATGGAGCTAACCACAGATATGAAAATCTTAAACAGCGTCTAAAAAAAGCTGACGTTGATGCATTGAGATTATCTAAAGAAAACATCACCATTCTTTGTGAATTTCTTTCTGATTTGGAAAAAGGCAAATACGTAAGCAAGAATAGTCCAAAAGGCGGCAGAAGTCCCAAGAGATTAGTCAGATTATTTTATTCTTTAAGAAGAATCATTGAATGTATCAAGGGCGTTACAATAACAGATATAACGGAAAAGCAATTAGAAAAGTTTTTTGATGATTTGAATTCTGACAAATTAAGAAAAGTGAACGGAGAAATTTACAAGGATAAAAGGGATTTCAAGCGTGACTTTTCAAGCTTCTGGCATTGGCATATGATGAAAACATACAAAACTAAAGACCAAAGGATTAATGACATTACAGAATACATCACTACAAACAAAGAAAGTCGACCTGACTTTTTATTTTTTACGCTTGACGAATTAAAGGAAAAAATTCTATCCAATACCAATAATGAAGACCTCAAGGCATTATTCTTGGTTCTTTTTGACTTGGGAGCAAGACCTGCTGAATTTTATAACCTTAAGTTAAAAGATGTTAGGTGGTCTGATTCGGACAACAAATATCTGATAGATATTCCTGAAGAAGTAAGCAAAACTTTCGGCAGAAAAATAAAACTATGGATATCTTCAATAATCCTAAAAAAATATCTTGCAAGGCATGACTTTCAACCTGAGGATTACATATTCATAAAAAAGAAAAATCATATGAAAAAATTCTTGTTTGAACTTAATAAAAAGGAAATATGGAAGCAGTTCAATCAAAAAGTACACAAGAACATTACGTTTTATGATTTCAGGCATTCTTCTTCATGCTACTATCTCAATAAGTATCCTACAGCAAAAGATATGAAGTACAGGTTTGGATGGAAAAAAGAGGATAAGATAGAATATTATACTCACTTTCTAGGAAAACAAGATTTTCTTTCTGAAGAGGATATGTTAAGCCCAGAAGATAAAACAAGGCTTGAAAAAGAGCTGGACGAGCAAAGAAAGAAAAATCTAGTGATTGGAGAAAGAATGGTGAACATGGAAAGGCAGCTTAATCAACTGCATGAAGTATTGTTACGGGATGAATTTAGAGATTTGTTAAGTAAAATATCAAAAAAAGAATTAGTTAAAGAATTTGCTAAATAGTAAAGCAAAATTTATCTGTCGTCGCTAGATTTTATTTTTTCTATTAAAAAAGCCCTTTTCTTCTATTAAAACACGCGATTTTTTCTATTTGGGGTTATTTATACTTTTCTCCCTTACTGAATTCTATCAATTTGTTTGGAGGGATTGCAATGAAGAAAAATTGTAAAATGTGCCACGAGGCATTTGAGGGCGATTATGATGATGTTTTTTGCCCTAAGTGCAAACAAGTGCATGACTGGAAATACGAGAAGAGAAAAAGAAATGGAAAAAAATCAATCAGTCTTTTCAAGAAATGGGGGTACCAAAATGAAAAAAACAAAAATCGTTAGCTGGATAATGTGGCCTATCGCTGCAATAATGCTTTCAATGCCATTTATTTCGGCGGCAGACTTGAATGCTTCAATATCAGCGGAAGAAAAAGCTCAGTTTGACCAGATTCTTACACCCGTATTCAAAATATACCATCTGATGCTTTACCTTGTCTCTGCTGTCGCAATATGTTATGGCATCTATATTGGAATTCAGTTCATGCTCTCTGGCGGAGAGTCAAAGAAAAGAGAAGAGGCAAAAAACGCATTGACTTACGTTGGCATTGGATTGCTAGTAGTTTGGGCAGCTCCGTATGTTGTGCAGATGTTGATTGGATAAGAGGAAAATGAAGAAAAAAAGTTTTGAACTAGATGGAAGGCTAAAATGGATTGCTCATGGACTAACTTACCTCAATGTATTACTGGTTATTTTACAGATTATTTTTTTAACTATCTATTGGGCATCCTCAACTCGCCCGTCAACCTCTTTCTTGGTTTCATACATAAGCTCCTTAGTGAGCCTGTCAATATAGAGATATTTCATCCGACATGGTTGGTCATAATTTACATTTTATCGTTCTTTTACATCATTATATTCATTTATGCAGGGTTTCAGTTCATTACTTCAGCTAATAATCCAATAAAGCGAGAAGATGCAAAGGAATGGCTAAAAAACGCCTTCTTTCTCATTGTATTCGTGCAGGCGAGCTTCTTCATTTATTCGTCTGTGCTATTGCTTGCTTCTTCATTAGCAGGAGGCATTCTGAGTGGCATTGACACTTCTTTCTTTACCATAACACCAGACGGCAGTGTTGGAATACAAATAATGCTTTTAATTCCTTACTTGATAACCTTGCTCATCACAGCATTGATTTTAGGCGTAAGATATATTCTCGCTTCAATTGGATTAATCTTTTTCACATTAGGCATTTTCGCTTATTTTATTCCGCCGATAAAAGATATTGGCAAATTTCTCGTAACTGTCGTTTTAATGATTCTCTTTGTGCCTTTCTTTCAGGCAATAATGATTCTCGCTATTTCAAAGATTGTGCAGAATTTCACGGATTATAAGATTCTGATTTTAATCTGCGGTTTTCTGCTAATTAACATTGCCACAATTGCTTTGGTATATTTTGTAACAATAAAAAGTGCTCTAGGCTTGAGCAGGTTGAGGTAAAAATGCCATATCTAATACCGCAAGAATTGAAATACAAGGAAAAAATAGTCTTTGGATTGACAGGAGAGCAGCTTGGTTATTCCTTGTTATTATTGCCGATATTCTTTATATTTAAAACTCACATAAGCCTTGAAATAAAAATCACTTTATCAGTAATCATTGCAACAATAGCTATTTTATTCATGTTCTTTAATTGCACAACCTTCCTAAAAACAGAATACAATTTCTTCAAATTCAGAAAAATGTCTCTTGATGATGAAAAATCCAGAGCAAAAATGAAAAAATATCTTTGCCTGAAAAATATTGATAAATATATTTGTCTTGAAAATGGCAAAAGAATAGCTGCAATTAAAGTTGAGCCGATTAACTATGCAATACGGGAAGAAATGGAGCAGAGAGCAATCATCATCTTATTTCAAAAATTCCTTAATTCAATTGACTTCCCGATACAGATTTTAATTCAAACAAAGAAGATTGACATTGACTTGCATCTGAAGCCAATAAAAGACAAGGAATACAAAGAGCACATCTTGTCGCAGACAAGCGGCGTGGCCAACAGAATATTCTACATAATAATAAAGGAATCATCAAACATTGAAATCCAGATAAATATTATTCTTGAGAGGCTGAGAGCGTTGAATCTCAGGGCAGAGGTTGTCCAGCAAGATGAATTAAATCAGATAGTAACAACGGCATTAAACAGCTCTGATATTATTTATCCAAAAAATATAGAGTGTTTTATTGACTACATAAAAACTGAAGATGTATTGAATAGAATAATTAATGCAGAAGGCTATCCCAGAATTGTTGAAGCTGGATTTCTTGATAAAATTATCACAACAGATGGAAATATCGATATTTGCATACATATTGAGCCTTTTGCAATAGAAAAAACAATGATTTTGCTAAATAAAGAATTGCAGAAACAGAGAGCAGACCTTTATTCTGCAAAAATAAAAGGCATACTTAACACTTCCCTTGAAATAAAATATGAGGACACTAAGAAAATCCTTGAAGAATTACAGAAAGGAGAGGAAAAACTTTTCGATATTTCATTTTATATAAACTGCAAAGCCAAAACAATAGAAGAATTGAATTTGTTGACAAAGAAAATTGAAGCAGAGCTTAATTCTTTAATGATAATACCAAGAGTACAATCTTTCAGACAAACTCAGGCATTAAAATCACTTTGTCCATTCTCTGAAAATACATTGAATGAAAAAAGAAACATAACAACAAAAGCTCTATCAGCATTTTTCCCATTTTCATCACAATTTTTGAAAGTAGAGGAAAACGGCGTTTGGTTTGGAAACAATAAGCATAAAATTCCGATAATAAAAGATATATTCAATCTGACAAACCCAAATGGCTTAATCTTAGCAACGTCTGGTTCAGGCAAAAGCTACTTCTCAAAATTGCTCATATCGAGGCAGTTTATGGCTGGCACGAAAGTCATCATAGTTGACCCTCAGTCCGAATATACAAAATTAACCGAGAAATTTAAAGGAGAAATAGTCAATATTTCAAGGACTTCTGAGACAATCATTAACCCTCTTGACTTAATGGGTCACGATTACGCTGAAAAACGTCTTGCATTGATGGATTTAATGCCGATAATGCTCGGTGAAATGTCCGAAATTCAAAAGTCTTTGATGGACAGGGCAATAACATTAACCTATCAAAACAATGGAATAACTCAAGACAGAAAAACATGGGGCAAAAAGCCTCCGATATTGAAAGATTTACTGACAGCACTTGAGTCTATGTGCAGAAAATCCTCAGGAATAGAGAGACCGACTTATAATTCATTGATGAACAGATTAAGCTTGTATGTTGATGGTGTATTTTCATTCTTGAATAAGCAGACAAAAATAAATTTTCAGAATAGGTTTGTATGTTTTAATATTGGAGAAATGCCAAAACAAGTGAAGCCAGTCATAATGTTTCTGATTCTTGACTACGTCTATATGAAGATGAAACAGGACAAAGAGAGAAAAATACTAGTCATTGACGAAGCTTGGTCTATGCTTGAGAGAACAGAAGACGCAAGCTACGTCTTCGAGATTGTAAAAACAAGCAGAAAATTTAATCTTGGACTATTGCTTATCACACAGGATGTAGCTGATTTGATTGTTTCAAAAGCTGGAAATGCAGTTCTTGCCAATTCTGCTTATACTCTACTAATGAGGCAAAAGCCTGCCGTCATTGACAACATTGTCAGGACATTTCATTTAAGTGAGAAAGAAAAAGAGACCTTGCTCACTGCATCAATTGGTGAAGGAATTCTTATGATGGAAAACGAACACTCAGAAATAAAAATAATTGCTTCAGAAAAAGAGCATAAGATAATTACAACAAAACCTGATGAAATAAAAGAAGAGCCGATACCGCAATATGAAGATGAAATAAAAATAAATTTGGATGAAGATAAGGGATATTTCAAAGCAAAAGGTCTGAGCAAGGAACAGGTTGAATTTCTTCTGGCAAAGGGCTACAAAAAATCGCAGCATGTTTCAATCGGCAAAGATTCGCCTGAGGAATTTTTTCTTAAGCCGAAAGGTAAGGAATCGGAGGAGCATTTTTTTATGGTAATGGATGTGGCGGAATTTTTGAGTGAATTTACGCAGCCGAAAATAAGCCATTCAAAAGTAGCTGATGTTATTTTTACTGCAAATGGCAAAAAATTTGCTATTGAAATTGAAACGGGAAAAGTTTATGCCATGAATAAAAAGAAATTGAAAGAGAAAGTAAAGGAATTGAACAAAGTGTATGGCAAAAATTGGTTTTTTGTTATGACCACTACTCGTTACATTTACCGCTACCGAAAATTTGGGCAGGTTTTTACAAGAAAAAGAGTAGCTAAGAAACTAAGGAGTTTATTCAAAAAATTGTAGGCATGTGACCTCTACTTATAGAGGCCTAACGAGTTATGCCTACATGCCTACAAAAACACTCTTTTATCGACGGAACAGGCAAAAATGGCCTTCCAAGTGAAAGCAACAGAAAATGCAGTTTCGTAAATCACTAAAAAACAGAAAAAATCAACAAAAAAATCAGTAAAAAACACAAAAAAGTGGCCTACCAACCAAAACCAAAACTAATGAGGAACGAAAATGGATAAGAAAACTAACAATGATAATTTATTTTTAGCAGGCATGCTTTTGGTAGTCCTGTACATTGCTTACCTTAGGTTTATGCAGAAGGTCAATTGGAGTGAACTGTATCGCATAGTGATAGTTGTTGGAATCATCATCATACTTATTGCTTTGCTTGTTATTCTTTTTTACTTTGAATGGAAAAAAACAGTGTATCCAAAGGAAACGGAATTGAAAAATAGCACAGAAGAGCAGAAAGAAGAGCCAAAACCAACAAAAGAAAATAAAAAGAAAAAATCAAAGGCCTCAAAGAAAAAGAAAAGGCAAGGAGGAAACAAAAATGGCAAAACTAACCAAAAAAGAAAAACACCAAAAAAAGTGGCTAGAAAACAGAGACAACGAACCAAACGAAGATGAGGAGGAAA
>JAUYGA010000048.1 GCA_030690755.1 Nanobdellota archaeon | reverse complement strand
GAGAATGATTCTCCAACTTCTTTTCCTTCAATAGAGTCATCAATGGCCTTGAGAATATGATGCTGGCCGATGCAGATTATTACTGGACCATATTTTGCTTTTTCATTAAGAGAACCGCTTTGTTCAGCAGCTTTTTTGCTTGTCGTGTCAAAAACCATGCCATCTTCAAGCTTTCCTGTGTATTCAACCTGAACAAAATCTCCTTTCTTAATTTTTGTCATTTTACGCTCCTCTTATCTGCGCTCAGATTATTTTTTTAGATTTTCTTTAATTATTGTTTTTTAGACTGTTTACTCTTGATTGTTTGTTTTTGTTTATTTCTCTCTGAAATCCAAGTTGTATTATAAAAGTTTCGGATAATTGGTATTATTTATTTTGCCGATTGTTATAACAGAACCTTTAAATATATGCGGTTGTCGCGTGATGTTTATTTGGATGCTTTTTACGCATTTTTTGGCCTGCGTTTTTGCCTAAATATTATTTTGCAGGAGTTGAGGGATTTAAATGTCTGATGGATTACCAAACATTGAAAGAGAATTGGTGTTGAGCAAGTTCAATAAAGGAGATTTTATGAATCCGGCTTATTCATTCTCTTATATCTTGATGGAATCAAATGGTTCTGTTAGCGCATTGGCAGTGAAAACGGGAATATGCAGAGAGGATTTAGAAGGGGCGCTTTCGGATTTAGTTAAAGAGTTTAAGCCAAATCAATTAGAATATAGAGTTAGAATCAGCGACGGCGGTGAGAGTTTTTTCCCTTCTGAAAATGAAATGCTGGAAAAAGTTTTTGGTAAAGAGTATATAATCAAGCCAAAAGGTTTGTCTTCTGGTGAAAAAAGGCCAAGAGAATAAGCGTTTTTTACTTTTTATTATCTTCTTCAAAATCATCTTCATCATCAAGGTCTTTGCTGTCGAAATCATCATCGCTGTCATCTTCTTCAGTGTCTTCATCTTCATCATCTTTTTTATTTTTTCCTTTTGTTTTTCCCTTTTTTTCTTTTATGACTTTGAAATATTGGTCTTCATCATCTTTCAGTTCTTTTTCCTGCTCTTTCTTGTGTTTGTCAAAATCCTTGACAAAAGAAATGATTTGGTCTGCTGCTTTTTCAGGGGTTATACTTGAAGTATCAATCACAAGGTCATAATCTTTCTCATCTGTGAAATCGAGTCCGTAATATTGTTGGTATCTTTTTTTGTCAGATTCCATTCGATCTTTTATTGATTTTTCTGCAGTTGCAAGCGAAAGATTCTCTTTTTCAGAGCTTTTTCTGCCTGAAGTATTGTCATTGAAAATCCTTTTTGCGCCTTCTTTTACAGAACACTTAAGAAATATCTTTATTGAGTGCGGGATGAAATAATAACCTAGTCTTGAATCGATCACAAAATTGTCCTCGTTGTTTCCAAGTTCGATTTGAACATCATCAAGCTCTTTATCGATATTTTCGTCTGTTTCAGCAAGCTTGTCATACTCAAGAATGGACATTTTGTGTTTCTTTGCCAGATCTCTTGCAATGTCTCCTACAGAATGATACTTTAGCTTTAATTTTTTGGCAACATCTCTTGCGACAGTGCTTTTTCCTGAACCTGGAGTTCCGCTGACAGATATTATCATTTGATTACCTTCTTAGGATGTTATGAACCTGATTTTATCTAGTTTTTATCGGCATATTTAAATATTTTGAAATGACCTTGCATTACTATGACGCAATTCAAGACTTTAAGGCAGTGTTTCTTGGATACAGCAGCTGCGGCCAATAATTACGCGCGTGTGATGGAGCTAAGAGAAGCTTTGAAAATGAAGACTGCTAGGTCTAATTTTGAATTTTCAGCCGCAGAAACTTTTAGATATCTGGTAAATTATAGGAGGCAATACGAATTGATGCTTAAGGAGAGAATTGCTGCGGGGTTGACGAAAAAATATCTGGCAATGATAAAACCAATCTATTCAGAACTTCTCATGAACATGTCTGTTATTCATCAGCTTTTCAAGAAGGTTAGCGATAGTATGAGACTTTCAAAATGGAGTGCTGCTGCGCAAGAAATGAGATTTATTAGTAGAATGTTTATTAGCGGTGCAAACCTATCGCAGAAAATAAAAACTTTTATGGTTGTTGACCAGAGGGAGCTTATGAAACAGTGTAAACAAACACCTATTCAGACCTGCCAAATCGCAATATTAAGGGTTAAAGAAAACCTGCGTAAGGCAGCATAAGCATAATTTGGATAAATTTGGCTCATTTCTTAGTTTCTTAGTTTCTGTTCATTCTGCTTCATTTTAAAACAAAAATCCAAAACTTTTATATACTCCTGGCGGATTACAACAAAATACAAAAAGGGATATGTTGAGCTTTTAAGCTCTAAAAAGCCTGATTTTGAGGTTTTTAAGCCTTTTAAGGTTAATTGGGGGAATGAAAAATGGCAAATAATCAAATACAACCTATTTTTATCCTTCCAGAAGGAAGTCAAAGAGACACTGGAAGAAATGCGCAGCGCAACAATATAATGGCAGCCAAACTGGTTGCTGAGACTGTAAGGACAACTCTTGGTCCGAAAGGAATGGACAAAATGCTTGTTGATTCTCTTGGCGATGTTGTCGTTACAAACGATGGCGTCACAATTCTAGAAGAAATGAATATTGAGCATCCTGGCGCAAAGATGATTGTTGAAATAGCAAAGACCCAGGAAGATGAAGTCGGCGATGGTACAACAACTGCAGTCATTCTGGCTGGAGAACTGTTAAAACAGGCAGAACAATTGCTTGATCAGGAAGTTCATCCAACAGTCATAGCAAAAGGATA
>JAUYGA010000047.1 GCA_030690755.1 Nanobdellota archaeon | reverse complement strand
TCGTGGCTGGGAAATAAAAGGGCATGCCGTTAGTATTGATTGTTGTGTTTTTTTCTGTAGAAAATCTCATTGCTTTTAAAGAGGTTGAGTCGTTCCAATAAGTGCACTGCACCACCGCAAATTATTTAAATAAAATGATTTACCTCTTGCGAATGGTAGAAATCACTAATGAATTAGGACATCTCCCAGCAACACAGGCATATCTTGATTTTGGTTTGGAGCAACTTCAGTCTATAAATAAAAGATTTGATTCTTGGATTGCTCAGCAATCTTTTGTTAACGAAGGCGGTTCTCAATTTGGATATATTGCTGTTAAAGGCACTTCTGAAGGAACTAATCATAAACATGAAGAATGTCAGGATAGAATTGAATGGGATTTGCGATTCTTAGATGGAGTAACAAACAAGGCTTTATCAGATGCGCTTCTTCATGAAAAAAGATATCCTAACATAACTACTTTCAATAGCAAGCCGCAGATTTTTGACACTGCAGACTATATACAAATTGGTGTTACGAATGGTGAAAGAGGATGGGTAAAAAATGGCGAATTTCCTGCGAATGTGCGCGCAGATTTTGATTATGATGTGCACAAGGAGGATATTCATAAACCTCTTCCGATTATAGGAATACAAACAGATGTCAAAAGAGAAGCTTTAGCTGGATTTGAAGCAGCTTATCAATGGCAATGTTTTAGAGCGATGGCTGTTGCAAGTTCAAGCTTTGTTGAAGGCCAGATCGACAAGGAAATAAAAGATAAAATAGGTCCGCAGGGTCTTGCTTTTAGTGATTATCTACGTTCACGTACGCATAATGTTTACACTCTTCTCGTACAACTTCTTCCAGACAATAGATTGGAGGAACGAGAACCTGCAGCTTTGAAGTCACATTATAGTCCAGGAACTCTTGAAGGAGCATTAGCATTGGAATTAGACCATCTGATTCATCATAATTTTGGTGAAAGAGCTTTGCATAAGGAACGTCCGATTTATATTGCAAACGGCAGTCCTATTGAAGTCATTACTACTGAAAATGGTTATGACGCTTTAATAAAACTCAATATTAGCGCATATGGATATTCTAAAGACGAAGATGCAAAGTCAGCGATTGAACAACAGTTAAAAAAATATTTTAATGTAGAATTAAAGGAAAATTCTGATATTGACTTTGTTTTAGAACTAAAAGACGCTCATCTAATTGAAAAAGCAATTAAAGAAGGTCAAACAAATACCAAAATACATAAGTTTGCAAGAGGTTTAGGTGATGCATTAAGGTTTGTTTATGAAGTCTCTGATAAATGGTATGGTGAAAAAGCCAAAGACCTTGAGACGGAATATAAAAGAATGGTGGATGAAAAAAAGGCAGCTCATTTTTCTGGATTGAAAGAGATGTTTAGTGGTTTGGATTTGTGAATTCTTTGTAATTGAAATTTGTTATCGAAGCAGTCTATAGGAGGTATTGAAAAGTCCTCACTTTCGTTCGGGGTGCTATCGGTAAGCTGCTACAGTTTCGCCTATAGGCTGCGAGGTTAGTGTGGGGTGTTGGTGACTAGCGAGTCTCACTTTGTTCGACAAGTCACCAAACCCCACTCCACGATTACTTCTTGGTTATTCTGCTCTGGAACTACAGTTTCGTCTGTAGGCTGCGAAGTTAGTGTGGGACATTACTTCGTAAGTCCCACTCCACGCGACTTAACTTTTATTTTTTATACTCTGTTTTATACTCTGGAACTCCGAAAATTGCTCGCTGTGTTTTTTACTAGCTTCGCGAGTTGATAGCACCCTTCAACTTTTCAATGCCTCTGAAAATTAGAAATCTTAATATAATATGGTTTCCTTCTATACCAAATGGACTTTGACTTTGGGAAAAAACCTGCGCAGGCTCCTGGAAAAGATCCTATCACTGAAAATTTTAAGGAACTTGCAAATATAGAAAAAAGATTGGCGGGGCTTGAACAAGCCCAGGAAAGATTAGATTTAGAACTGGATGATAAGGAAAAAGTTATTTCTCAGGACCTTGAAGAGTTCAAGAACCAGATAGAAGCGCAGACTAAAAACATCCAAGAGATGAAAGCTGATCTTAGGGAATTCATAAAAACAGTGATGTTGTTTGTCAAGGAGCTTCAGAAAACCGCTAAAAATGAAGAGCTTGAAAGACTCCAGCAGATGCTTGAGGAATGGACTCCTGAAAACTGGGTAACAAGAAATGAGATAATCAGGATGACTGAAAGAATTCTGCAAGAAGAAAAGTAATGGAAGACATAATATTAATTATTGACTTATTTTGCGTCTTTTAGTGAAATATTATCTCTTAGCCCCTTAGCAATAAACGTAGCCATAATATGAGAGATGGCATCTGTTGTTTGTTCACTATTAAATGAGCTTGTAATGATTTTATCGCAATAGCCAAACTTTGCGTCATGTTGAGGACCACCATCCTGCCATGAATAGTCATAAACCTTTACTAGAAAAATTCTACCATCGCCGAGGCATTTAGCGTAAGAGACCAGATTTAAAGGAAAACTTCCCCGTGCGACTATTGTATTAAGCCATTTACCATCAGGCATTTCTCCCAGCGGTATTGACAGATTGCTCTGAAAAAAGTCTACATATTTCTCTTCAGGGAATAGTTCGTTCCCTCTTTCCTCATTGCAGTATTCATTTATCCTGGGAAATTTTTCTCTAATGCAATTCGCTATGCCTTTATTAGAGCTCCCATGATAAAACACTACAGGAGCCTGATTATTAAAGAGATAATACAGACCAGCCATGTTCATTTCAGATAAATCCCCAAAAAAAATGTCGCTTTTCTCACCTTTTCTGTCTAAGCGGACGTTAAGATTGACATGAAACATTTCAGAGTGAATATATGAATGCAATGACAATTCAATTTGTTTTTTTATTTTTTCTACACGAGCATCTATTTTATTATGATTTTCCATAGTTCTCTGATCAAACGCTGCGAGCGCCTGGTCTGAATCCATCGGAGTTAACATGCAAGAAGATTCATTTTGTTTATTGACAATATCAATTAATTTTTGTTTTGTCTTTTCTATAACAGGAGCATAAACCGAATCTTTCTTTTGTTTGGCATCGTTTAATTCAATTCGCTTTCCTCGCAGGTCATACCATTCATCATACAGAGCAAGAATGTTTTGTGCTGGATCTTCTACTTTTTCCAAATCATCATGTCTAGGACTAGGTACAGAAGGAACTAATGCCAAAATTTGTTCGAGATGGTTTGGTGTTTCAGTCATTATTTTACGAATTATCAAAGCAATATATAAATTTTGTTATTTTGCAATAGTAACATAACTGGTTAAACTTAAAACAATACAATCCTCTTTATTTAAATAAACTCAAAAAAAACTCTAAAAAAGAAAAAATTGAAAGAAAAAAATTGAAAAAATCTAACAGATTATTTCAGTTACTTCTTTGCCCCAGGCGCGGCAGCTGCTGGAGCGTCTTCTGGAACGAGTTCGTTGATCAAAGCGATCGATACTTTCGCTTCCTTCAACTTTCCTCTTATCTCTTTCTTCTCCTTGCCTGCCATTGAAGTCACTATTTCCTGAGCTCTTGTTTTCTCTGCTTCTTTCTTCTTTGTCAAGTCTGCAAGTAAAGCATTCTTCTCTTCTTCCAGCTTTTGAAGTTCTTCTGCAGATAGCTCTGTTCTCTGTTCTTTAATCTGTTTGTCAAATTTGCCTGCGTCGACTGCTTTTATCGCTTCAACGCCCGGCAGTTTTTCAACAAGAATACCCATAGAATTGCATGTTCCGATGATTTCTTTTACTTTCTCTTTGAATGTTTTTCCTGTAAGTTTGTCTTCCTTCATCTTTGCGATCTTGATAATTTGCTCTATCCTTAAGTCTGCGACTTTCTCTGTGTTTGGTCTTCCAGAAGCTGTTTCTATTTTCGCTTCTTTCTTTATGAGCGCAGAAGTAGGCGGTGTTCCAATGGCAATTGAAAATTCTTTTGTGCTTGTGTCTACAGTAACTTTGACTGGAACCTGCATCCCTTTGAATTCTCCAGTTTTCTTGTTTATTTCGGCGACAACTTGGCCAATATTCACACCTAAAGGACCTAAAGCTGGACCTAGGGGTGGAGCTGCTGTTGCTTTTCCGCCTTCAACCATTACATCAACTGTTTGTTTAGCCATTTTGATTCAGATATTATTAATCCCCCTTATTTGTTATGTTCTTATGATTGTATTATTGTATGCTTATATTATCGTATTATTGTATGATTGTTAATGAGTTTTTTGGTTATCTTTTTAAATTTTCCTACATCTCTGTTTCCATGTCTTCATCATTTTCTTCTTTAGTCTCTTCTGCGCCTTCCTCTCTTCTTATTACCCTGACAGCATCCATCTTTACCGTTATAGGAATCGGAACAGCTGATTCAAGAAGTTCTACAACAACGTCTTCTTTTGACTTGTCAATCCTTGTTATCTTTGCCTGTTCTCTCTTGAATGGACCGCTGATGATTTCGACAATATCATTCTTCCTTATGTTCATCTGGACTTTTACCTGTTCAAGCATATGCGCTATCTCCTTGTAATCTACAGGAGCAGGCAGAATTCCGCGAGCATAAGGCACATTAAAAGCAGCTTGCTCTGCATCAGATCTTGTTTCTGCTTCGACAAATATATACCCTCGCATCCCATGAGGTCTTATTACAGAATAAACGTGAAGTTTCTTTTTTTGCGCATTGCTATAGACAAAGTCCATAACCTGATCTTCTCTGTTAGCAGTGGTTCTTAGAGCATATATTTTTATGCCGGATTCTTCTTCCTGCTTTTTTAGGTTTTTTGACTCTTTTGTTTCTTTCTTTTCTTTCTTGTCTTTCTTTTCTATGAGCTCTTCTTCATCTTCCTGTTCTTTCTCTGCAGCTTCTGATTTTTTGACTGATTCAGCATCTGTTCTGGCCCATTCGTCCATTAATTCATCTTGGCCATCGTTGCTTTTCAGTTTTTCTTCGTCTTTGTTTTCGTTTTTTTCGCTCATTTTTTGACTCATCTAATTTAGCTAATTTTTTTTGAATTTAAAAGTTTATGACAGTAAAAATTTGTTTAACAATGTAATCAAAAATCCGACCATGCCAATGATTAACATGCCGAGGCCTGTGACTTTGACTACCATGCTCAGCTCTTGTCTGTCAGGTTTTTTTGTTACTTTTAAAACCCGCTTACACTCCTCCCAAAATTCCTTTAAAGAACCTAGAAGTTTCATATGATGTTGAAAATTGGTTTTATTTATAAAGTTTGCGGTGGGAATGTTGTAATTCTTAGGTTAAATATGACTTAAACAATAATTAGACATAATATATATGAGAAATATTCAAAAATAAAGTTCAAACAAATTCCAGTCCTAGTTCATTCTCGATTTCTTTTTTCCTGCGCTGGGCAATGACCTCTTTAGGAGTTGTCGATAATGCTTGCTGTGATTTTACGCCAGTCACAATTATAAGAACTCTTATTGTATTCTGCAGATCATCAAGGACTTGAGCGCCCCAGATTATTCTTGCTTCATCATCAAGCTTCGAGCCAATTTCTTCAACAATAAATCTTGCTTCATCAAGGGTCATGTCTGGTCCGCCAGAAATATTTATCAGTGCTCCTGTCGCGCCTGCGATTTCTGCATCTAGCAGCGGATTGTTCATTGCTCTGTCAACTGCTTCTGCTGCTCTTTGTTTTGTGTCTGATTCTCCAACACCTATTAATGCAAGGCCTGCATTTGACATCACTGTTTTTACGTCTGCAAAATCAAGATTGACAAGACCTGGTTCTATTATCAGGTTTGAAACTCCTCTTACTGCATTTGTCAATATCTCATCTGCTAGTTTGAATGCTGTATGAAGTGGAAGATCTGGCGAGATCTGCAATAGTTTGTCGTTTGGTATGATTATGAGAGTGTCGCATACTTGCTGTAATTTTTCAAGGCCAATACGGGCGTTTTCTTTTCTTCTTGCGCCTTCCATTGTGAATGGCATTGTGACAATCCCGACTGTTAGAGCGCCCATTTTTCTTGATATGTCTGCAATGACTGGCGCGCTTCCTGTTCCTGTTCCGCCGCCCATCCCTGCTGTTATGAAAACAAGGTCTGCTCCCTGAACAACTGCTTTTAACTCTGCTTCTGCCTCTTTTGCAGCATCTTCTCCTACTTTTGGGATTGCTCCTGCGCCGAGTCCTTTTGTCAGTATTTTTCCTATCAGGACTTTTTTATCAGAATTTGTGTAAAGCAGATCTTGAGCATCAGTATTAACTGCAATTGTTTTAATGTCACCCATGCCAAGCTCGCTCATTCGGTTTATTGTGTTATTGCCTGCGCCGCCGCAGCCTACAACAATTATTTTTGCCCTGTGTTCTAGGACCATATTTTTCAGTTCAGAATCAGAAACAGGATCATTTCTCATATCTCGGACGTCTCTTGCATCCCTGAAATTTCTCTCAACAGGCCTGTTCTCAAACCTTGCAACCTTATCCTGTTCTTGAGGATTAATTGGTTTTCGCAGAATGTTCTCTCTTGGAATAGGTTTCATCTCTTCCTCAAGGTGGTCTCTTATTGACTTGCTTTTGGTTTTGCTTGGATCATTGTAAGAAGAAGCATAAGTGTTTTCATAAGGCTGTTCATAGACTGTTCTTTTTTCCTGCCTTTCCTGTTTCAGCTCAGCTGCAGAAATCTTGCCAAAACCTAAGTTTCTTTTATCTTTCGCTGAATTATCAACCTCTTCTTTAGCAAAACCCACTTTTATTATATCTGGCGCCTGGTCAAGAGGTTTGTATCGTATCTCTTCTCCCTGCATGTCCAGGTCTTCGACTTCTTCGTATTCATTCAAATCAGTCTGATTGTCAAGAGAAATATCTTCTTCATCCTCTAATTCTGGCTCTTCGTACAGGTTTTCCTTATTATAACGTTCGTCAGCCATGTCTATCAAAAACCTCTCCTTTTATTGATATCCCCTGAAATTGATATCCCATTCAATAAACGCATTCAGTTAAAATAAACGCATTCAGTTAAAAACACTATTGAGCAAATTGCGCGTTATTGAATTGTGCCACTTAACAAGTATATAAATCTTATCTTACTTCAGAATAGTAAATAAATTTGGGCTTTATAAGGATTTTGGTGGTTTAGGATATAATATGATTCATGCAAAAGCGGTAAGCAAAAAATCAGGAAACGAGAAAAATTGTTTTCATTTTTCATAATTCTCACAACTTTTTCGGAATATTTTCGGCTTTTTGTAGACGATATCCACTCGCCTCACTCACCAACCACCTTATTAGAGTATATAAATAAGAAGGCTTTCTATACTAAGATGATGAAGCTGATAAAGATAATAAAAACAACTTACAATGCACTCTACATATATAGAGCAGGGAAAAAGGTATTTGTTTTTAAGCCTTCCAAAAATGTAGAAAAAGAAATTCTTGCAAATAAGTTAGCAAAAATACTGGGAATCAAAACACTAAAGATGGAGCCTTACGAAATTGATGGTGTGAAAGGAATTAAGATGAATTATGCGACAAGAAGCGTTCTGCTCGCAAATCACAAACAGGAGCTCAATAAGGCGCATATGCGCGCTTTAAAAAATATAATCCTATTTGATATTTGGATTGGAAATAAAGACAGGCATACTGCAAACATATTTGTAGGAAAGGAGTTGATTGCTTTTGACCATGAAAAAATCTTCAACAAAGGCAGAGCGAGGCAGTTTATAAAATTGGATGTTGGAAGAAGGCTAAATGATAATTTTGTGGATGTGGTAGAAAAACTAATTGACAAGAGATTAAGCGCAAAAGAAGTTCTGATAAAACTGGGCTTTGATGAAGAAGATTTTCCCGTGATAAGAAAAGATGATATAAAGAACGTTGTAAAAGATGAAGGACTTTTGGAATTCCTGTATTCAAGAACTGATTTCAGCAAAATTGAATTTTAACAGTTCGAGCACTTTCATCAGCTCATCGTCTTCCTTATCACTGCCGATGAACCATGGAGAGATGCTTATGATATTGTTTTGCTCTGCAATTAATTGCGGCTCGTTATCGATGATTATGACATCTTTGATATCTTTATTCAAGTCCTCTGCAATTTTACTAAGCGCCTTTTTTCCTTTTATTAACGATTCTTTCCCATAAACCTTTGAAAAATAATCCAACAAACCTAATTTTTCCAGTTTCTGCTTTGTAAGCTCCTTGTCTGCGACTGAAAAAGCAACAAGCTCAAAATGCTTTTTAACACTTTCCAAAAACGCTTTTGCGTTAGGTCTTGGGCTAAGATAATATTTGTCAAAAATAACAGTCCCTT
Organism: Nanobdellota archaeon; assembly: GCA_030690755.1. GTDB lineage: Archaea > Nanobdellota > Nanobdellia > Woesearchaeales > JAUYGA01 > JAUYGA01. Next base: position 6,332 of record JAUYGA010000047.1, on the reverse strand, counting down.
CATACTCTTCATAGTCTTTTTTAAATTTTTTAAGAAAGAACAAAGGCTCCAAATTAAGCAGAGTCTCATCAACATCCAATATCAAAACTTTTTTTGCAGCCATGCAGTTAAATAAAATCTGTTTCCTTTATAAATTCTCTGACTCTGTTGGTTTAGTAAAAAGTCTTAATAATCATGACCATGTTAACGTTAGCAAACAGGGGTGGCAGAGCTTGGTGAATGCGCCAGTCTCAAAAGCTGGTTGATATCGTCCCGATATCACGCGGGTTAGAATTCGACGCGGGCGAAACTCCAGTGACTGCCTGCGAGTCGCTCGCAGGCTCGCGACAAATCCCAGCGCATATATCTTAAATAAAAATTTTCTTGCACCTCTGGAGTTATCGTAAACCTAATATTTTTAAAGGCCCAAGGTAAACCATACCCAATGCAACAATCCAACAATAATCTTAACTTAGTTGACGTCCACGCCCACTTAGACCATTATAAGTTCAGCAAGGATCTAGATAAAGTAATAGATAATGCAAAAAAAGCAGGAGTTAAAAAAATAATCACTGCAGGCATAACGCCAGAGACAAACAAAATTGCTCTCGATTTATCAAAAAAATATGATATTGTTGAAGCATCATTCGGCTTATATCCTATTGATGCGCTGGAAAACGAATCAATGCGCGAATCCTCTCTTAAATTCAAACCATTTGACATAGATGAGCAGCTCGACTGGCTGAAAAAGAACAAGGAAAAGTTCATTGCAGTAGGCGAAGTTGGCTTAGACCTTCATTCTGGCAAAGATATAGAGCGGCAAAAAACTGATTTTGAAAAAATAATCAAAGTATGCGAGGAGATAAAAAAGCCGATAATTGTGCACTCGCGAGATGCAGAAGCAACAGCAGTGTCAATGCTTGAAAATTCTAATTTAAAAAAAGTCGTACTGCATTGCTTTGGCGGAAAAACAGAATTGATTGAAAAAGCAAGAGACAATGGCTGGTTTTTCTCAATACCTCCGATAATTGTCAGGAATAAAAACTTCCAAAAACTTGTCAAAAAAGTAAATCTAAGCCAGCTCCTCACAGAAACAGATTGTCCATACTTAAGCCCAGTTCCAGATGTTCGAAACGAACCAGCATTTGTGGCTGAAACAATAAAGAAGATAGCAAAAATAAAGCAGATGGAAGATATTGAAGTCGCAAATAATATCTGGATGAATTACCAGAATGTGTTTGCTTGAGAAGTAGTTTTAGTTATGTGCATAGCATCATAAGGTTAAAATTCAATAAATAAAAAACAGCGACGAGCGTTACGAGGGGTTGGTCCAGTCAATTGTGAGCGAGTGACTGCATGCGAGTCGCTCGCATGCTCGCGACAAGTCACGAGCTCACTCGCAAGTCACTGGAACGTAGCTCCCTTAAAAATCTCATCGAGAATTTTAAAGATGCTATGCACATATGTTTCGTGCACACTTATTATAGGGGAAACATTTCATCACACTCATGAAAAAAATATTGATTTTAGGCGCGCTGCCTAATGACAAAGAAAGATTAAAACTATACAATGCAATGACTGAAATTTGCAAGAAATTTGGAAGCGTCAGCTCTCCAATTGACACAAAGAAATCAAAAAACACATATCAAGAGAGGCATAATCAGGCGTTTCAGAAAGTTAAGGAAGCTGACATTATCATTGGAGAGCAAACAACACCATCAACAGGCCAGGGCATGGAAATAAGGGAAGCAACAATTCTGAAAAAGCCATTAGTTGTTGTGGCGAAGTCAGGAAGCAAAATTTCCGGATTAGTTATGGGATGTCCTGCTGTGAAAGAGATTATTTATTATGATAATATTAATGACTTGAAACTGAAGTTAAAGAATTCTTTGAAAACATTATTAAAAATCCGATAAACTTTACGGAAACCATATGGTTTCACAAGAAACCGATTACAAATCACAGATAAATCGCATAAAGGCATAACGCCGCGACCAGAAACACGCCCTTTGTGGCGAAGTTCCGAAGAAAACCTTTATTTGACCTTATTATCTAAACTTGCAAATCTACATTGGTATTAAAACAGCTCGATTGAACTTTTTGAAAACCGCTTGGTAACCAAAAAGCTTAAATAGTCTTAAATGTTACCAACAGGAAAATGACATCAAAGAAAAAGAATAAAGACGTTCCTCAGAGCTATAGAAAAATTCTCCATTATTTTTTCTCTTTTCCACAGGAGACCATGAGTCTGAATGATATAGCGAAAAATACAGGTATCTCAAAAACATCAGCAAAAATAACAGTTGCGCGATTGATAAAAGAAGGATTTCTCAAGAAAGAGGCAATAGGAAATGCATGGAGAATTTATATTGCAGACCAAAAGGATCCTTTTATGATGACCAGAAAAATACCATACAATCTAGAATTAATTTATGGATCAGGTATTATCGCAAAAGTGTACAGCAAGATTCCAGAGGCCAAGGCAATAATCCTTTTTGGAAGCTACAGATGGGGCGCAGACAATGAAAAGAGTGATATCGATATAGGGATAGAGGTTCTGGGCAATCGTGAGATGCGCATAGAAAGTCTCGAAACATTGGATAACCTTGGTTTCAGAAGAAATATTAAAGTTAATCTTCATATTTTCTCAAGAAACAAAATAGATTTAAACTTATTCACAAACATAGCAAACGGAATAGTATTAGATGGATTATTGGAGGTCCGACCATGATTCAACGACAGAAACATCCTGATAAGAAAAATGCATTAAGCATACTGTATGCTTCTTCAAAACAAATGGACTATACTCTGACATTGGAATCTAATGATGACTCTGCATTTAACATAATCAGAAATATCTATGAATGTTTCAGGATGCTAGGCGATTCTTTGTTAGTTGCTCAGGGCGTTGAATCGGAAGATCATTTGGAGCCTCTGAATGAACTGATGAAAATAAAAGTTGAAACTTCGCGGTCTATAAGTCTTATTGACCGTCTTAGAAGAATAAGGCACAATATCAATTATTATGGGTATGCTCCTAAAAAAGAAGAAGCTGATGATGCAATCTCTTTAGCAAAAGCTTGTTTTAAGCCGCTATTGACTGAAGTTAAAAAAGAGATAGGAATAAATGATTCTTCCAGCAGACTGAAACCATAGATTGTTCGGAAGAAAACCTTAATTGGACCTTATTTCAATATTTGCTGAGAATCTCATAGACCTCATAAATATAATTCTCAAAAAGTAACCGACCACCGCCAGTCATAGACTGGCGGGATGCTCGCTTCGCTCGGGTCGGTTACTTTTGAGCACTAAGAAATTGCCGAAGCAATTTCTGGTGTCCCAGAAACGCATGGAGCGTTTCTCAGGATGCTAGAGTTTTTCACAGAAGATATTGCATGTTTTCGCCACCAGTCATAGACTTAGTAGAAAACTCCGTGCATTTTATTGAAGATATAATCTTTTATTGAGAATCTCATAGATCTCGCAGATATAATTTGTTGCAACGCCTGCCCAATAAAATAAGTGTAAAGGAGTAATTACCCCCTGCGTACCATCCGCAGCAGTTAAAGCAGCACTAATATAAGGGCTTCCAACTAGTTTTTTTTCGCCGGCGCCAAGCATAACCCCCAAAGAAAACGAATAAAAACAATTTTTGATATGTTTCTCAAAATCACTTTCAGGAATAATCTCTTTAGTTAAGGTCTGACAGACTATTTGAGTTAAGGTTAAAGTTTGTTCTTTAGTTTTCATTTTCGTTAAAAATCTTTAACTATTTCATAGTCTTCAATTATTCCATCTAAATGTTGCAGTTTTGTTAGTGGAACTTGTTCAAATGCTTTTTTGGTATTTTCACATTCAACAAGTCTAGATTCCTCAAAAAAGTTAGAGCCTTCTTCTAATTTTGATACAGGTAATTCTAATTTTGATACAGGTAATACAGCCAATTTGACTTCGTCATTTTTTCCGCCAAAGAAGTCTCCAACATAAACAAATTTGCGTCTGTTATCTAATGTAATAAAAACGATTGAATCTCTTTTTAGTGTATAATAATACCTGCCGCCGTTTGGCGATGTTGTACTAGTATAACCTTCTAATCCTTCCAACTGTTTTATTTTCCCTTCAACAGATTCTAACTTAATTTCTTTTGGTTCTTTAAAATGATTTTCAGGCCAAATAAGGATTTCTCTGCATATGTAAGGGTGACTAAATGTGCGATAGTAATGTTCGCTTTTTTTGTTTGGTTGATACTCACAAGCGCTCAATCCACCTATTGTTAAACATAATATTCCAACTAAAGGTATTTTTTTCATAGACCAATTTTCAACACTAAAGTTATTAAGCCGGACCTATATTTATATTTAAGTTGTTATTTAAAATAACAACAATTATATAGTTGATATCTGCAACTATATTCATGGAGGCATTTCAAGAAAAGCTTAAGGAATCAGGGCTTACCGGAAATGAAGCTAAATTATATATCGAACTTCTCCAGAAAGGGCCTCTGTCTGCAAACGAGCTAGCTAAAAAAGTAGGAATGGACAGAACGCTTGCTTATACAGTATTAAATCATCTGATAGAAAAAGGCCTCGTCAATTATGTGATACGAAACAGCAAGAAATACTTTAATTCAGCAGACCCCGAAAATCTGCTTAACCCAGTTAAAGCCAAAGAAACCTTGGTCCAGGATTTGATTTCTCAATTAAAACAGATTAAAAAGATAGAAGAAACGCCTTTTGAAATTAATGTTTACGAAGGTAAAGAAGGTCTGAGATCATTTCTTAATTTAGTCCTGAAACAGAAAGAATTTTGCTCTTTTGGCGCGACAGGAAGAGCGTTCTACGCTCTTTATGAAATGCCCAGGATTGTTAAACAAGTGGAAAAGTCAAATCTAAAAGTGAGAATTATTGGGAATATCAGCTACAAAGGAACTCCTGCTTTTGGGATGAAAAAATTTGAATTTAGGTATTTAGAAATTAAAAGTGAAGTTACAACCAGCATTTTTGGCGATTATGTTTCAGTGCATATTCTTACGCAGAAACCATTCATTATCTTAATTAAAAATAAGGAGATTGCAGAAGGTTACAGGAACTATTTTGAAGTGTTATGGAAAATAGCTAAAAAATAATAATCGCAATAACTCCGCGGCCATCGCAAAATCTAAAACTTTAAATAAAAGAACAGAAACAGATATCGTATGACAAAAAGAGGTAAGAAACATATCAAGAAAACAAAGTTCTATTCTTATTTGTTAGGAAAACTGCCAAAGGGTTGCCAGCTTTGCGTGAAAGGCGAAAAGCTTGTTTTGTTTGCAACAGGTCTTTGCCCAAGATGCTGTTATTATTGTTCTATATCAGATAAAAAATATGGCAAAGATGTTGTTTACGCAAATGAATGGCCCACGAGCAATATCAGCGACATAATAAAAGAAGCAAGACTGTGCAGTTCTAAAGGCGCAGGAATCACCGGAGGCGATCCCCTCTGTAAGATTGACAGGACTGTGAAATACATACGCGCTTTAAAAAAAGAGTTTGGCAAAAACTTTCACATACATCTGTACACTTCTCTTGATCTTGTAAATGAAAACAGTCTCAGCAGACTTTACAAAGCAGGCCTTGATGAAATAAGGTTTCATGTAGACTTAGATTCTAATAACATTACCAAGAAAAAAATATGGCCTAGACTTTTTGTTGCAAAGCACAAAAGAAGGAAATGGGCTGTCGGAATTGAGATTCCTGCTATTCCTGGAAAGGAAAATAAGACAAAAGAAATAATTGATTATTTTGCAAAGCATATTGATTTTCTTAATCTGAATGAGTTAGAGGTGGCTGATAATAAGGTCAATAAGCTGACTAAAATGGGTTTTAGGACAAAAGATCAGCTGAGTTATGCTATAAAAGGTTCAGAAGAGCTGGCGAGGAAACTATTGGTTTATGCTGCCAGAAAACATCCTAAGCTTAATATGCATTACTGCACTGCGAAACTGAAAGACAAGGTTCAATTGGCAAACAGGATAAAGTTGCGGGCAAAAAACATTGCAAAAGATTATGACACAATAACAAAAGAAGGCCTACTAATCAGAGGCGCGATTTATGGAGCTATTCCAGTTATTATGGGAATACTAAAACATCATGATGTTCCTAAAAATCTCATAGGTATTGACAAAAAAAGAACCCGAATTCTGACAAGCATAAAAGTCGCAGATGTATTAAAAGAGGCTTTGAAAAATAAAGGAGCAATGCCTGCAATTGTCGAGGAATATCCGACTTATGACTGTTTCCAGGTGGATGTTGAGTTCTTGTGAACTAACCTTTTTTTCTAAATAAAAAAGTTCAATCAATCAAATGCTCTTCTTC
>JAUYGA010000022.1 GCA_030690755.1 Nanobdellota archaeon | reverse complement strand
CGAACGAAAGTGAGGACTTTTCAATGCCGCTTAAGTTTTAGTGATAAAAAAACAAGAAAAATAAATCATGAATGAAATAAAGATTCAAACCAATCTGTAATTTTTAAGCGAGTTAAAAACCGTCTGTAAAATCAAACATTTGTCTCTTCTTCCTCTTCTTCACCGTCGCCGTAGTCTTCTATTTCTTCTTCCTCTTTTGCATTATAATCGTCGTTGTAATACTCTTTTTCGTCTTCATGCATCCTATCACCTCTGTGTTCACTGCTTTTTTTATTTGGCGCGTAGTTTTTATATAAATAGTTTTCGTTTTGGTTACGAATTCAGGTATATACATCATATTCTTTTGCAGAAGCTTACTAAAATGCGGATAATATTTTTTTGTAGGTTTTGATGTAATTTTTAATCAATACATTTATAAATAATCAAAAAACAAAATTGTAATAGGATATTGTAGTCTATATAGTCTATAAATGGTTAACATATCATAGAAAAGGGGACGTTAATGGCTGAAGCATATCATGCATTGAATGAACATGATGTTTTTGAAAAACTGAGCTCATCTAAACAAGGCCTTAGTTCTGAAGATGCAAAAAAAAGAATTGAAGAGTTCGGCTTAAATGAACTCAAACAGGAAAAGAAAGCAACAGCGATCACAATATTTTTTGAGCAGTTCAAAAACACTTTTCTAATGCTTCTTATTTTTGCAGTAATTGTATCCTTAGTTCTTGGGGAGTATATAGAAGCAGTAGCAATGTCATGCATAATCATGCTGAGCGTAATTCTTGGGTTCATACAGGAATTTAGAGCAGAAAAAGCCATGGAAGCATTGCAGAAAAGATCAGCTCTTATCGCAAAAGTCTATAGGGACGGCGAGATGCTGAAGATTCCTGCAAAAGATCTTGTTCCAGGAGATGTTGTCTGTTTAGAAGCAGGAGATATTGTGCCTGCCGATCTCAGATTGTATGAAGTCTCAAGCCTTCAGATTGAGGAGGCATCTCTTACCGGAGAATCTGTCCCGCCAAAAAAATATATTGTCAAACTCAAAGAGGAAACGCAAGTAAATGATCAGACTAACATGGCATTCATGTCGACAAGCGTCTCTTATGGGAAAGGCAGAGGCATAGTTGTAAGAACAGGAATGAACACTGAGATGGGCAAGATTGCTAAATCAATACAAGAGACAGAGGAACAGCCAACTCCGTTGCAGGTAAAATTCCAAAAAATGGCAAAGCAAATCGGCTTTGCGATAATCGGTCTCATAATACTATTATCTGTCATAAGATTTGCTCAGGGCGGAGCAGACATAAAGATGATACTTCTTGTCGCGCTAAGCCTTGCTGTTGCAGCAGTTCCAAATGCTCTTCCTGTCATAGTCACAATAAGCCTTTCAATGGGGTCAAATACACTCGCAAAGCAAAACATGCTCGTGAAAAAACTTCCTGCAGCAGAAAGCCTTGGCTCAGTCACAATAATCTGTTCCGATAAGACCGGAACAATAACAAAAAATGAGATGACTGTCACAGAATTATACTGTGATAAAAAAGTCATATCTGTAACAGGAACTGGATATGAACCTAAAGGAGATTTTTATCATGAACAAAAACCATTCAGCCATTCTCACCTTGACCTCTTTATGAGGATAGGCGCATTATGCAACAATGCCAAGCTAAAGTATGATGAGAAGGAAAAATCATATGACATTATAGGGGACCCTACTGAAGGTTCTTTAATCGTTCTGGCAAGAAAAGGAAAGCTTGAGGAAGAGCATTTGCGCAAAAATTTCACATTTGTCGATGAGCTGCCGTTTGATTCTGACAGAAAAAGGATGACTGTCATTTTTGACAACAAACTGGACAAAAAAAGGGAAGCTTATACAAAAGGAGCTCCTGACCTGCTGCTCAAAACATGCGATAGGATACTTGAGAATGGTCATGTAAGAAAATTGACAAAAGAAGATATACATAAGATACTTGACATGAACAATTCATTTGCAGAGAGAGCTCTGCGCGTCCTTGCGTTTGCATACAAGGACATGCCAACGACCAAGGCTGTATCAAAAGAGTCAAAAGAGTCAAATGAGTATATTATAGATGATGTTGAGAATGACCTGATATTTGTAGGACTTGTAGGCATGATAGATCCTCCAAGGGATGAGGTAAAAAAAGCTGTTGAAGAGTGCAGGACTGCAGGCATAGAGGTAATGATTATCACAGGAGACCATGCAATAACAACAAAAGCAGTCGCATCAAAAATCGGTCTGATGAATGAAGGAGATATTGTTCTAACAGGCGAAGAGCTTGATAAGTTAAGCGATGAAGATCTTATTGAAAAGATTGACAAAATAAGGATTATTGCGCGCGCTCTTCCTATACAAAAATTAAGGATTGTCGATGCGCTCCAGAAAAAAGGCCACATTGTCGCAATGACTGGCGATGGTGTCAATGATGCTCCTGCGCTGAAGAAAGCAGATATCGGGATAGCGATGGGAATAACTGGAACAGATGTTGCCAAAGAGGTATCGAATGCCACGCTTGTTGATGATAATTTTGCGACAATTGTAAAAGCAGTAAGCGAAGGAAGAAACATCTATGACAAGATGATTAAGTCGACACGCTATCTTTTGGCATGCAATATGGGTGAGATAGCTTCTGTATTCATTGCAGTCATCTTAAGCATGCCTGTGCCGATGGTTCCTCTTCAAATCTTACTTATGAACCTTTTGACAGACAGCCTGCCTGCGATGGGTCTTGGTATGGAAAAATCTGAAAATGATGTCATGAAAAGACCGCCAAGAGACCCTAAGGAAAATCCTATCACTGCAAGCATGTTCACATTGATAATAGTCTTTGGACTTATAATGGGTGTAGGAACTGTATATATGTTCAATATCTACCTCGCAGAAGGACTGACAAAAGCGCAGACTGTGGCATTCACGACACTTGTCGCATTTGAGATGTTTGCTGTATTAAGCAGCAGGTCGCTTTATTTATCCTGGAGAGACCTTAATGTGTTTTCAAACATCTGGCTTATAGGCGCAGTCATATTGTCTTTTGGGATACAAGTTCTTGTCATTTATGTCGAACCATTGCAGATTGCGTTTGGAACAACTAATCTATTGTTCATTGACTGGCTTAGGATTCTAGGAATAGCAAGTCTTGGTTTCATTGTCATGGAAATAAGCAAGCTGTTTGTCAAATTCAAAAGCTTTGATGCCAGACGATAATCTTAAAAAGAGGTTGGAATGCTCATAACTAATCTAGCGATATTTGCAATTGCATGCATTGTGCTTTCTAGAGCAGGTCTGCTTCTGGTAAAAGCTTTATCCAACCTTTCTGTCCTTCTGAAGATAAGAGAGTTCACTTTGACTTTCATAATAATGTCTATTGCGACATCGCTGCCAGACCTTTCTATTGCCATAACTTCTGCGACTCAAGGGATTCCAGAGCTGGCTTTGGGAGCGGTAATTGGCGCAAATATACTTGATATGACTCTAGTCGTTGGAATGGCCATAATTCTTACAGGAGGTCTGGATTTGTCTAAAAGAAAGGAAATTATAAAAAATGCATTCTGGCTCCTCCCTATAGCTGTCCTGCCTATTATCTTGTTTTTTATCGGAGGAGAATTATCAAAATTAGATGGAATTATTCTTATCGCGGTGTTCTTCATTTATATCTATTGCATTTTCAGGGAAGGAAGAAGTTTACAGGATGAAGCAATAAGAAAAGATGACATCCAAGAAGTGAAGGATGAAAGAAGGGAAGAGAAAAAAGAGAAGATAGAAGAAAAGAAAGAAAGAAAACTGTTTAAGAAAAGGGATGGTGTTTTTGGAAAAATATTTAATGTTTTTGAATTCATGAAAGATTGGCTGCTTCTTGGGATTGCAATAATACTTTTAGTCCTGAGCGCAAATTATGCAGTGCAATATGCAAGACTTCTTTCGATTGACTTAGGCTTTCCAGAGTTGCTTATTGGTCTGATTATTCTTGCTTTTGGAGCGACCTTGCCAGAATTGGTATTTGAGATAACTGCTGCGCTAAAAAAGAGGCAAGGACTGCTGTTGGCAGATCCAATGGGCAGTGTTGTTGTCAATTCAACCCTCGTTCTAGGCCTAGTTTCTGTGATACATCCTATAAAAGCCCCATTCATATTGTTCCTGACAAGCGCTTTGTTCATGCTCTTTGTCCTGTTCATGTTTGCGGTTTTCGTCGCAACAGACAGAAAGCTAACAGTGAAAGAAGGTATAGTCCTGCT